>JBOHCZ010000265.1:0-10537 GCA_050699195.1 Streptomycetales bacterium | reverse complement strand
GCTCAGGACCCTGGTCGGGGCCTTCGTCGGCGCCCTGACCGGCGCGGTGTCCGGGCCCGCGGCTGGGCTTGCCACCGGGCTTGCCACCGGGACTCTGCCCCCCCAGGTCGAAGGCCATCTCCGGCTGCTGGAAAGTCAGGGCAGGGGGGGCGGCAGGGGGCCGGGAGTTCTCGCCGCCCGGGTCCGTTTCCCGTGCCTGGGCCCGCACGGCTGGGCCGGGCTCACCCGTCCCGACCTGGAACGGGTCATGGCCGGCCGGCGCCGGCACCGGCGCCGGCACTGTGGGGGGTGGCTGCTCCGCAGAGCTCACCTGGGGTGACCCGGCGGGACGGACCGCCGCTCGGCGCCGGCGTCCCGTGGACTCACTGTCGGTCTTGTCAGTCGGGGCGTCCGTGGTGTCGGACGCGCTGTAAGGCTCGTTTTCGAGCATCCGGGCAAGTCTCCCGTCATGCTCCCGGGCGCTCGTCCGGCGCCGCGCGGGAGCTCGTTGGTTTGTGCTCGCCGACCCCGTACCCCTCGGGTGCGGCGAAAGTCCATGTGACGCGCCTCACGTACGCTCGCGGACCGGCCGCGATACGCCGACGACGGCTCCGCGAACCGGACCGCCCGTCAACTCGGCGGTTGCCTCTCTGTCGGCGACCGGAGCGGCGCCGCGATCAGGCGTCAGCGGGTCTGCGACGGCGCCACGCTGGGCGTCGAGCGGCCCCTGCGCCAGCCGGGTCACCCTGGGCGGTGACGGCGGTGCGAAGTCGGCCATCTGACGGAGTCCGGTAAGGACGTCATCGGGTCGTACGGCGGGTTGCCCGTGCCGGACGACCACTCGCAGTATCGCACAAGGCCGGTCTGGGCCTGTGGCGCCGCGCTGCACGACCGCCCGCGAAACGTCCAGTCGCAGCACCGCGGATCGGGTGTCCACGCGGCGCACCCCACTCTTGGTCATGCGCTCCACCTGCACCTCGGGGGCAGCGAGGAAGATGTCGGCCGCGCGTCGCAGCGTGGCCTCCTCGACACCGGCGAACCGCATCTCCCACACCGAAGCCTCCAGGCGAGCGGCGAGGTCGGGCGTCCGGACCTCGACGGCATCGAGGACGTCAAGACCCGGCGGTAGCGAGGCGTCCAGCACGTCACGCACCCAAGTGGGCTCACAGCGGCGGGCGACGCCGATCTCCAGGTACTCCGCCTCGCTCGCGGTGCCCGTGGGGGCCGCCCCAGCGTAGGACACCTTGGGATGCGGCGAGAATCCGGCGGAGTAGGCGATCGGGACACCCGCGCGACGCAGCGCGCGCTCGAACGCCCGCTGGAAGTCACGGTGGCTGGCAAAGCGCAGCCGGTCCCGCTTGGCGTAGCGCAGACGCAGGCGCTGGACTGCCGACGCGGGCGGCTCACCGTCGGGTCGACGACCGGCCAGTGGTCTTCAATCCCTCCTCGTGTCATCTCAAGGCCCCCCAGGTCGGGCGGCCCACGGTCGTGCGTGGACTTGATGCCTGTGATCTCAGGGTACGGCAACCAGCGGCAGCAGCTTCCGCCCGGTGGGTCCGGTCTGAATCTCGGTACCCAGCTGCGGGCAGACGCCACAGTCGAAACACGGGCTCCAGCGGCAGTCCTCGACCTCGACCTCCGACAGCGAGTCCTGCCAGTCGTCCCAGAGCCAGTCCTTGTCAAGTCCCGAGTCGAGATGATCCCAGGGCAGCACCTCGGGATAGTCGCGCTCGCGCGTGGTGTACCAGGCCAGGTCGACCGGCAGCCCGTCGAAGACCTCCCCGGTGCAACGCTCCCACCGCCGGTAGGAGAAGTACTCGCTCCAGCCGTCGAACCGGCCGCCGTCCTCCCACACCCGGCGGATCACCGCCCCGACGCGTCGGTCGCCCCGCGACAGCAGTCCCTCGACGAGGCCCGGGCGGCCGTCGTGGTAGCGGTAGCCGATCGCCTTGCCGTAGCTCTTGTCCGCGCGGATGGCGTCGCGCAGCGCGAGCAGACGGCGGTCGGTCGCCCCATGGCCGAGCTGCGCCGACCACTGGAAGGGCGTGTGCGGCTTGGGGACGAAGCCGCCGATCGACACCGTGCACCGGATGTCACGGCGGCCGGTGGCCGCCCGGCCAGCCGCGATGACCTTCTTCGCCAGCTCGGCGATCGCGAGGACGTCGTCATCGGTCTCGGTCGGCAGCCCGCACATGAAGTACAGCTTCACCTGCCGCCAGCCTTGGCCGTAGGCGGTGGTCACCGTGCGTATCAGGTCCTCCTCGGTGACCATCTTGTTGATCACCTTGCGCAGCCGCTCGGTGCCGCCCTCCGGTGCGAAGGTCAGTCCCGAGCGCCGCCCGTTGCGGGTGAGCTCGCCCGCGAGGGTGACGTTGAACGCGTCGACCCGGGTGGAGGGCAGCGACAGGCTGGTCTGGGTGCCCTCGTACCGGTCGGCGAGTCCCTTCGCGATGTCGCCGATCTCCGAGTGGTCGGCGCTGGACAGCGACAGCAGCCCGACCTCGTCGAAACCGGTGTTGTCCAGCCCCCTGCGCACCATGGCGCCGATCGCGGTGATGCCGCGCTCGCGCACCGGACGGGTGATCATCCCCGCCTGGCAGAAGCGGCAGCCACGGGTGCAGCCCCGGAAGATCTCGACGCTCATCCGCTCGTGGACGGACTCGGCAAGGGGAACCAGCGGCTGCTTGGGGTAGGGCCACTCGTCGAGATCCATCACCGTGTGCTTCGCGACCCGCCACGGCACGCCCGGGCGGTTCGGGCTCACCCGCTTGATGCGGCCGTCCGGGAGGTACTCGACGTCGTAGAAGCCGGGCACGTAGACGCCCGCATTGACCGCGAGCCGGTAGAGCAGCTCGTCGCGCCCACCGGGCCGCCCAGCGCGCTTCCACCCACGCACCACGTCGGAGATCACCAGCACGGCCTGCTCGCCGTCGCCGAGCACCGCCGCGTCGATGAACTCCGCGACCGGCTCCGGGTTGAAGGCCGAGTGCCCGCCGGCGAGCACGATCGGATCATCGGCGCCACGCTCCCGCGCCTCGACCGGTATCCCCGCGAGGTCGAGCGCGGTGAGCAGGTTCGTGTACCCGAGCTCGGTCGCGAAGCTCACCCCGAGGACGTCGAACTCGCCCACCGGGCGGTGGGCGTCGACCGTGAACTGCGGGAGGCCGTGCTCGCGCATCAGCGCCTCGAGGTCGGGCCACACCGAGTACGTGCGCTCCGCGAGGACGCCCTCCCGCTCGTTGAGGATCTCGTAGAGAATCTGGACGCCCTGGTTGGGCAGCCCCACCTCGTAGGCGTCGGGGTACATCAGGGCCCACCGGACGTCGCAGGAATCCCAGTCCTTGACGCTGGAGTTGAGCTCACCGCCGACGTACTGGATCGGCTTGCGCACGCAGGCGAGCAGTGGCTCCAGGCGCGGGAAGATCGAGTCCACAGGCATCACCGCTCAGCGTAACGCCCTGGCCCCGGCCCCGGAGCTGCACAACGGGGGCCACCCGGCGTCGGTCGGGTACGGGACCGGTCAGGCCGGGGAGACGGCGGCGAGGGGCACGCACTGCGCGATCACGTCGAAGTCCGCGTCCCGGTGCAGGAGGATCGCCTGGTTGCGCAGGGCGACGGCCGCGATCAGACAGTCGATCAGTTTGCGCACGGTGTGGCCCCCCACGCGGGCGCTCCGGTAGATGGCCGCGGCATCGTGGTAGTCGACCCGAGCGTCGACCTGAAGCAGCGGAAGGCCGCTCGTCAGAGTCTGAAGCTGGCTGAGTGCGTGCGGTGTCGAGGCGCCCGCGAGCAGTTCCATGACGATGGGCTCGGTGGTCGCCACTCGGGCCCCGGTCCGGAGCAGCCGCTCGACCTCGAGGCACGCGGCGGAGCCGGTGTCGCGCAGGTACTCGATCCACGCGGACGTGTCGACGAGATACACCCTCAGCCCGGGGGCACCCGGGACGCACGCATCTCTTCGAGATCGCCACGCCATCCGATGCCACGCAGGCTCAGCAGGAAGTCCGGTGTGAGCGGGGGTCCGACGAGCCTGCGGAGCGCCAGATCGACGGCCTCCTTCTTGGTCCGAAGCCCGAAGCGCTGCATCGCCTCGCCGATCAACTCGTCGTCGATCTCGATGTTGGTGCGCGACATACACCAATGATACACCAGGATGCCAGTGTCGGCGGACGGACCGCCGGCAAGTAGCCGTCATCCGCGCTGTTCACGCGCTACGGCGTACGTGGACGTTCTGGAGCAGGCCCACCGCCATCATGGTCGCGAACATGGCCGAGCCGCCGTAGGAGAGGAACGGCAGGGGCAGCCCGGTGATGGGCATGATGCCCACCGTCATACCCACGCTCTGGAAGACCTGGAAACCCAGCCAGGCGGCCACGCCGGCGGCGATCAGCACGCCGTACTGCTCGTGGGTCGTGGCGGCGATCCGCAAGGCACGCCACAGGACCACGCCGAACAGCGCGATGATCACCGCGCAGCCCACGAAGCCGAGCTCCTCGCCCGCAACGGTGAAGATGAAGTCCGTCTGCTGTTCGGGGACGAAGTTGCCGCTGGTCTGGCTGCCCTCACCGAGCCCCTTGCCCCAGAGCCCGCCGGAGCCGACGGCGATGCGCGCCTGGTTCGCGTTGTAACCGGCACCGGCGGGGTCGAGAGCCGGGTTCGCGAAGGCCGCGATCCGGTTCACCTGGTACTGGCTGAGCACGCCGAGCTGCACGATGGCGACGATGCCGAGCACCCCGACGGCGAGCAGGCCGACCACCCAGCGGTTCGGTGCGCCGGAGACCAGGATCACCGCGAGCACCATGACGGTGAACACCATGACGGTGCCGACGTCGGGCTGGAGCATAACGAGCATGATGGGCACGGCGGCGAGGAGCAGGGTGTAGATCACGTCGATATCGCGGGGAGTGTCCTCGTCGACACGTTTCTCGGCAAGCAGCATCGCCATGCCGAGCACGAGTGCGACCTTCGCGAACTCCGACGGCTGCACGGAGAAGCCCCCGCCGAGCACGATCCACGAGTGTGACCCGTTGATCGTGGCGCCGAGCGGACTGAGCACCGCGATCAGTCCCGCGCACGAGGCGACGTAGACGAGCGGCGCGTAGGCGCGGAGCAGCCGGTAGTCGAAGGCCGCGAGCAGCCCGCAGAGCACGAACCCGATCGCCAGGTTGAGCAGGTGCCTCTTCAGCGAGGAGTACGGGTCCGCGCCCACGCTCTCGTGCTGGCTCCTGGTGGCCGACCACACCAGCGCCGACCCGATGACACCGAGCGCGAGCACGGAGAGCATCAGCACCCAGTCGAGCCGCCGCAGCAGCGACAGGGGGCCGGCCGCCCGCGCGGAGAGCGGGCGGGACTGGGTGTAGTAGGGCGGAGGCCGGTAGCCGTAGCTCATGAGCGGTCCTTCGGGCCCACCACAGTGCCGTCGTCGCGGATCTCCGGGAGCTCCTTCGGCGGCCCGTCGGGAAAGATCGCCTTGTCGGGCCGTACCTCGCCGCCGACCACGCCGAAGATCGCCTCGTAGATCTTGCGGACGGACGGGCCGGACGTGGTGCTGCCGAACCCACCCTGCGACACCATCATCACGACCGCGTAGCGCGGCTTGTCAGCGGGCGCGAACGTCGCGAACCACGAGGTCGTCTGCTTGCCGTAGACCTCGCCGGTGCCGGTCTTCGCCCCGACCGGGATCTCGTCGAGCGGGAAGCCGGCGAACACCCCGGCCGCCGTGCCGCTCACGCTCGTCGAGGCCAGGGCGTCGCGCATGTAGCGCAGCACACCGTCGCCGATCGGCACCTGCCCCGCGCGTTCCGGCTCGACCGTGTTGAGGACCTTCCCGCTCGGGCTCATGACAGCCCTGCCGATGCGGGGTTCCCACAGCGTCCCGCCGTTGGCGAGGGCGGCGTAGGAGGTGGCGAGCTGGAGCGGCGTCACGGTGGTCTCGCCCTGCCCGATCGACTGGATGACGGCGTCACCCGCGCGGTAGCGGTAGCCGTCCAGGCAGTTCTCGTGCATCAGCGTCTTGAGGAAGCTGGCGCGCGCGGGGTCGTCCTTCGCGACGTCGGGGAAGCCCACCTTGGCCATCCGGCACCAGTAGTCCTTCATGCGCTTCCACCGGTCGCGCTTGAACTCCCTGTCGACGATCTGCCCGTCGGACTCCGCGGGGAGGTCGATGCCCGAGGGGCGGCCGAGACCGAAGCCCTTGGCCATCTTGAGGATGGGGTCTTCGGCGCCCTTCTCCGGATCGTTGCCGCCCTGGCGCAACCACATCTGGTAGGCGATCTGGTAGTAGACCGTGTCGCAGGAGAGCCGCAGGGCTCCGGCGAAGTCCATGGTCCCCATGTCCGAGGGGATGTAGTTGTTGAACGTCTGGCCCCCGACCGAGACCGCCGCAGGGCAGGAGTAGCTGCCGTTGAGCGGGAAGCCCTCCTTCGCCGCCGCGGCCGTCGAGATGACCTTGAACGTCGACGCGGGCGCGAACTCCCCCTGTGTCGCGCGCGGCACCAGCGGGTAGTTGGACTTGCGGCTGGTGAGCTTGTCGTACTGCTTCTGGCTGATCCCACCGACCCAGACCGAGGGGTCGTAGGACGGGTAGTTCGCCATCGCGAGGACGTGGCCGGTGCGTACGTCCAGCACGACAGCCGCGGCGGAGTCCGCCTCGAAGGTGCGGTGGGTGTTGTCGTCCCAGGTGCCGCGGGCACGTTCGATGGCGTTGTGCAGCTCGCGCTCCACGACGTTCTGGAGCTCGGCGTTGATGCTGGTCACCAGGTGGTTGCCGGGAGTCGGAGGATCGACCGTGGCCTTGCCGGTGACACGGCCGAGATGATCGACCGCGACGGTCGTGAGGCCGGGGTGTCCCCGCAGGGCCTCGTCGTACTCCTGCTCGAGACCCGAGCGGCCGACGAGAGCCCCGTAGGCGAAGGCGGCGTCGGCCCCCGCGCCGCGCCGCTCCTCGAGCTCGGCCTCGCTGACCGGTCCCAGGTAACCGAGCACGTGGGCGGCGTTCGCCCCCCTGGACGAGGGGTAGGTCCGGACCGGCTGGATCTCGGCGGTGACCCCCGGGAACGCCTCACGGCGTTCCATGATCTGCAACGCGTCACTGGTCGAGGCCTTGTCCGTGACGGGGATCGGCGCGTACGGGGAGCCGTTCCAGCACGGCTGCGGAACGTCGGGCCCGCACAGCCTGGTGCGCTCTTTCAGCCCTGCGTAGCTGATGCCGTCGAGGGTGTCCGCGAGCCGGTGCAGCACGGCCTCCCCTTCGTCGGGCTGCCGGAGGATGTCGCTGCGGCTCACGGAGACGACGAGCGCCGTGCGGTTGGTCACCAGCGTCGTGCCGTCGGAGCCGATGATCAGCCCGCGCGTCGCGGGGGTGACGAGCTCGCGGAGCCGGTTGTCGGCGGCCGCGCGCTGGTAACGCTCGCTCGCCATGACCTGGAGGTACCACAGCCGCCCGAAGAGCGTGACGAGCAGCGAGAGCACGAGAACCTGGAGGATCACCAGGCGTACGTGGGACCTCTGGGTCACGAGGGCGCCTCCTGGGACACGGACCGCGTGTGCACGGTCACCACCGCGACGGCTCCGGCTCCGCCCAGTTGACCAGGGCGGCCACGGCCGGAAGCACGAACGGGGCGAGGAACATATCGTACAAAACTGCACTGGGGAGCAGGCTCATGAGCCGGGCACCCGTGATGGCGGTGTCGCCGAACAGCGCACCCATCCCGGCGTAGAGCAGGGTCGCTACGACCGCGGCCAGGCCGACCACGAGGATGGGCAGGACCGTCGAGCGGTCGACCTCGGACCGCAGGCTCCCCACCAGATAGCCGACCACGCAGAGGACGAAGGCGTAGCGTCCGACAGCGTGCTCCGACGGCGGGACGACGTCGAGGGCGAGCCCGGCGGCGAAGCCCACGGCGCTGCCGCTCAGCGGCCCGTAAGCGAGCGCGAGCGCCGCGACGACCACCAGGACGACATCGGGCGTGGCGCCCGGCAGGCCCAGCCGCGAGAGAACGCTGAGCTGCAGGGCCAGCGCCACCGTAAGCAGCAGGGTCACGAGCGCGGTGCGTGGGGCGAGCACGCTCAGTCCCTTGCGGTCGGTGTTGCGGGCGGTGTTGCGGCCGTCTCCAGGGGTGGCGTCCCGGCCGCCCCGGGAGACGGTGTGACCAGCGGGGCCGGCGACGCGGGGGCCGAAGGCGAAGGCACCGGGGTCTTGGGGGGCGGCGGCAGGAGTGCGTCGCGCGGGTCGCCACGCGGCGACTTGATCACCACCCCGAGCACGTCGAGGGCGGTGAAGTCGACATAGGCACGCACCTCGGCGCTGCGGGTCGGCGCACCCGGGGTCTTCTCCACCGATGTCACCTCCCCGATGGGCAGCCCCGGTGCGTAGGGATGGTTTCCGCGTGACCCGAAGCTGACCAGCCGGTCGCCAGGCCGGAGAGCCGCCTGCCCGTCCAGCAGCTGAAGCTCGAGGGGCTGGTTCCCCCGCCCGCTCGCGATGCCGATCTCCATGGACTCCGCGAGGCGCGCACCGGCCGAGGACATCGGGTCGATGGCGAGGAGCACTGTCGAGACCGACCAGTCGGCCCTGGTGACACGCCCCACCAGACCGTCGCCGTTGATGACGGTCATGTTGGTCTCGATCCCGTCGCGGCGGCCGACGTCGATGGTGACCGTCCAGCGGAACCCCTGGGCGCTGCCCAGCGCGA
Source organism: Streptomycetales bacterium (assembly GCA_050699195.1). GTDB lineage: Bacteria > Actinomycetota > Actinomycetes > JBOHCZ01 > JBOHCZ01 > JBOHCZ01. Next base: position 1,865 of record JBOHCZ010000265.1, on the reverse strand, counting down.
TGACCTTGGCCGGCATGATCTTGTAACGTCCCGCGCCGGCCAGCCCGAGCAGCTCCTCCAGCTGCCGTGCCTCATGGCGCGCGAGGCCGCTGCTGTGGACCTGGCGGCGCAGCTCCGCGTTCTCGTCGCGCAGCCGGGCGATCGTCGCTCGATTCTGACCGAGGTTGGTGACGGCACCGATCGCCTCGGACACCGGATCGACGATCGAGGACGCGGCGCGCTCGACCGGACCGAAGAGGGTCGCCCCGATGTCGCGCAATGCGTCCACGGGTGATCGGGTGCCTCCACGAACGTCGATCGTGATCAGGGAGAAGGCGACGATCAGCAAGAGCCCGAGGACCATGCGGGTACGGCGAGTGTCTCTGGGCATCACTCAGCCCCGTCCCCCTTAGTGCCGAGGTTCGGAGATCAGCACCTGCTGCAGGGCTTCGAACTCCTCGACACATTTGCCCGCACCCATGGCGACGGAGTCCAAGGGGTTGTCCGTCAGATGGATGGGCATGCCCGACTCCTGGCGGAGTCGCTCGTCGAGCCCACGCAGGAGAGCGCCGCCGCCGGTGAGCACGATCCCGCGGTCGACCACGTCGCCGGCCAGCTCCGGTGGGCACTTGTCGAGCGTGGTCTTCACCGCGTCGACGATGGCGTTGAGCGGCTCCTCGATCGCCTTGCGGATCTCCTCGGCGGCAAGGATCACCGTCTTGGGCAGCCCGCTCACCAGGTCGCGACCGCGGATCTCGGCGTGCGGCTCGTCGGGCATCGCCGCAGCGGACCCCACGGTCATCTTGATCTCCTCGGCCGTGCGTTCACCGAGCAGGAGCGAGTACTCCTTCTTGACGTACTGGATGATCGCGTTGTCGAGCTCGTCGCCCCCCGTGCGGATCGACTGGGAGGTGACGATGCCACCCAGCGACACGACCGCGACCTCGGTGGTGCCGCCGCCGATGTCCACCACCATGTTGCCGGTCGGCTCGTGGACCGGCAGACCCGAGCCGATGGCCGCGGCCATCGGCTCCTCGATGATGTAGACCTTGCGGGCACCCGCGGCGTACCCGGCGTCCTTGACCGCGCGCTGCTCCACACCCGTGATCCCGCTGGGCACGCACACCACGATGCGGGGCTTGGCGAGATGACGTCGCCGGTGCACCTTCTGAATGAAATAGCGCAGCATGCGCTCGGTGGTCTCGAAGTCGGCGATGACGCCGTCCCTGAGCGGCCGGATCGCGACGATGTTCCCCGGCGTGCGGCCGATCATCCGCTTCGCCTCCGAGCCCACCGCCAGAATGCCGCCCGTGGTGGTGTTGATGGCGACCACGGACGGCTCATTGAGAACGATGCCGCGACCTCGAACGTAGACGAGTGTATTGGCAGTGCCAAGGTCGACGGCCATATCGCGGCCGATAAACGACATGCTCGCCATAGGGAACGAGGCCTTCCAGAACAGATGCGGTCGCGTGGGCCGGATGGGACGAAACCGGCCCGACTATCGTACGCCCGGGCACCCTGGCTGCGCTTGTCGACACCTGGGAGATTCATAACCCTACCTGCGGCCGGTTATCCAGGCGGCAGGCAGGGCAGGCGGTCACGGCAGGTCCTGAGTTCCGCAGCTGAGTGACTGGTTGGGGACGCGAATGTGGGGGTTGACCTGCGGAAACGCGTGTTGGGCCGGTGTCACTGCGTGTAACTTGCCGGTTGGTTATGGGTATCTCTGCTGGCGGTGAGGTCGTGAATCCTGGGCTGCGAGGCGATGTCGAGCTTGGCCAGGATCCGGGTCTGCTCGGGGGTCAGGGTGGTCGTCTGCCGGTGGGTGCCGGCCGGTCCGGTGAAGGTGCCCACGTGCAGGCGGTGGAGCTCGCGGCGGAGGTTGG
>JBOHCZ010000264.1:0-5276 GCA_050699195.1 Streptomycetales bacterium | reverse complement strand
GTGCGAAGGCGGTCGATCCCAGCATCAAGGTCGATGTGAAGTACCTGACCCAGCCTCCGGACTTCACCGGCTTCAACGACCCGGCCAAGGGCAAGGTGGCCGCCTCCGGTATGTACGACGCCGGGGCTGACCTGGTTTACCACGCCGCGGGTGGTTCGGGCGCGGGCGTTTTCGAGGCGGCCATGGCCGCGAACGCGCTCGCCATCGGCGTCGACTCTGACCAGTACGAGCAGCCCAGCCTCGCCAAGGTCAAGGACGTCATCATGACGTCGATGATCAAGCGGGTGGATGTGGCGGTGTACGACTTCATCGGGAGCACTGTCGATGGCAGGCCGCTGACCGGGGTGAAGGTCTACAACCTGGAGCAGAACGGCGTCGGGTACTCGACCTCGGGCGGGCAGATCGACGACATCGTTCCCAAGCTCGACGAGATCAAGCAGCAGATCATCTCCGGAGAGATCAAGGTTCCGGACAAGCCCCAGGGCTGACCGGGTCGCTGGCCGATGCCCGGATGACGGCAGCCCGGGGAGGGGGAGGAGCCCCCTCCCCGGGCTGCCGCCCTGCTCGACGAGAGGCCGCCATGACAGCTCCCAGCCAGCCGCACCGCGAAGCGCGCATCGCCGCGCCGGCCGTGGAGCTTCGTGGGATCACCAAGCGCTTCCCCGGCGTGGTCGCGAACCACGACGTCGACATCGTGGTGCGGCGGGCGACCGTACACGCGATCGTCGGCGAGAACGGCGCCGGCAAGTCGACGCTGATGAAGATCCTCTACGGCATGCAGCGGCCGGACGGGGGGACCGTCGAGGTCGGTGGGGAACAGGTGACCTTCTCCTCCCCGTCGGACGCCATCGCACGCGGGGTCGGCATGGTCCACCAGCACTTCATGCTGGCGGACAACCTCACGGTCCTCGAGAACGTCGTGCTCGGGGCCGAGCCCACCCGGCCCGGCGGCCGCATCGACTTCGGGGTGGCGCGGGAGCGGATCCGCGAGCTCTCCGACGCCTACGGTCTTGGCATCCGTCCCGGCGTCCTCGTCGAGCGGCTCGGGGTGGGCGACCGGCAGCGCGTCGAGATCCTCAAGGTGCTCTACCGGGGCGCGCGCACGCTCATCCTGGACGAGCCCACCGCCGTCCTGGTCCCCCAGGAGGTCGACGAGCTGTTCGACAACCTGCGTGAGCTCAAGGCCGAGGGGCTGACGGTCATCTTCATCTCGCACAAGCTCGACGAGGTGCTCGCGGTCGCCGACCAGATCACGGTGATGCGGGACGGCGCCACGGTGACGACCGTGGCGCCTTCGGACGTCACCGCACGCGATCTCGCGCAGCTGATGGTCGGCAGCGAGCTGCCCTCGCCGGAACTGCGCGAATCGACCGTGACCGATGTGCCGGTGCTTCTCGTCGAGGAACTCACCGTGCAGGACACGCCGCACGCCGTCGCCACGGCCGGCACCGGGCGGACCCTGCTCGCGGACGTGAGCATGACGATCCACCGTGGGGAGATCCTGGGCGTCGCCGGTGTCGAGGACAACGGCCAGGCCGAGCTCGTCGAGGCGATCATGGGCATCCGGAGGCCGAGCGGGGGGCGCGTCGTCCTCGGCGACCAGGACATCTCGCGGTGGCCGACGCGCGCCCGGCGGGCTGCCGGCGTCGGCTACATCCCCGGGGACCGGCACCGGCACGGCCTGGTGCTCCCCGCCTCGCTGTGGGAGAACCGCGTCCTCGGCCACCAGACCGAGCCACCCTGCGCCCACGGGGTGTGGATCGACCGGGCGGCGGCTCGTGGCGACACCCGGCGCATCGTCAGGGAGTACGACGTGCGCACCCCAAGCGTCGACGTCGTCGCCGACTCGCTGTCCGGGGGCAACCAGCAGAAGCTCGTGGTCGGGCGGGAGATGAGCAGCCTGCCCAGGCTGCTGATCGCCTCGCATCCGACCCGTGGAGTCGACGTCGGCGCCCAGGCGGCGATCTGGGAGCAGCTGCGCAGGGCCCGCGCCGAGGGCCTCGCGGTGCTGCTCATCTCGGCCGACCTCGACGAGCTGATCGGCCTTTCCGACACGCTGCGGGTGATGCTGCGCGGGAGGCTCGTCGCCGAGGCCGATCCGCGTACCGTCACACCGGAGGAGCTCGGGGCCGCGATGACCGGTGCCGGCGACCCCGGAGACCGGAGATGACCGCGAGACCCCGGGCCAGCCCGGCAGGGCGACCTGACCTGCGGCGGCTCGGCCTCGTGCTCGCCGCGCCGGCGCTGGCGATCGCCTTCGCCGGCGTGCTGACGACCATCACCCTGCTCATCGCGGGCGACTCGCCGGTGCTCGCCTACACCCTGATGCTGAGCTACGCCACCGAGCCCGACAGCATCGTCTTCGTCATCAACCAGGGCACGATCTACTACCTCTCAGCTCTCGCGGTCGCCATCGGCTTCAAGATGAAGCTGTTCAACATCGGCGTCGACGGGCAGTACCGCCTCGCGGCGATGCTCGCGGCCTCCGTCGGCGGTGCGGTGGCCCTGCCAGGTCCCCTGCACCTGCTCGTCATCATCGTCACCGCGGTGCTCGTCGGGGCGTTCTGGGCCGGCATCGCGGGCCTGCTCAAGGTCACCCGCGGGGTGAGCGAGGTCATCTCCACGATCATGCTCAACTTCATCGCGACCGGCATCGTGTCCTGGCTGCTCAAACCGGGGCGGCTCGCGGTGCAGATCCAGGGCAGCAACAACATCGGCACCCGGCCGATCTCCGCGTCCGGTCACCTCCCCGGGATCCCGGCCGGCGAGGAGACCATCTTCGGATTCGTCGTCGTGGCGATCGCCTGCGGAATCGGCTACCACGTGCTGCTGAACCGCACCAGGTTCGGCTTCGACCTGCGCGCGGCGGGGGAGTCCGAGACCGCGGCGGTCGCGAGCGGGGTCGACGTCAAGCGCATGGTCGTGACCACCATGCTGCTCTCGGGCGCCGTGGCCGGCCTCGTCGGGATGCCCCAGCTGCTCGGCGGCTCCTACACCTACGCCCTCGACTTCCCCGCCGGGCTCGGCTTCATCGGGATCGCGATCGCGCTGCTGGGACGCAACCACGCGGTGGGCGTGGCGTTCGGAGCGCTGCTGTGGGCGTTCCTCGAGCGGTCGTCGGAGATCCTGCAGCTCTACGAGATCCCCCGGGAGATCGTGACGATCATGCAGGGCACGATCGTGCTGTCCGTCGTCGTGGCCTACGAGCTGGTACGCCGCTACCAGCTGACCAGGCAGCGCAGGCAGGTCGGTGAGCAGGTGGGCGGCGCCCCGACGGGTGAGCAGCGGGAGGCAGTGGTATGACCGGCAGCACGGCAGGGCGGTTCATGGCCGGCCGGCGCCGGGGAACGCTGCCGAGGGTGGCGCTCGCGATGAGCGTGCTCGTCATCCTGTTCGCCGCGGTCCGGGTGGCCACCGGGCAGCCGAGCCTCACCTCGAGCGGGCAGGTCGGGGCGGCGCTCAGCCTGGCGGTCCCGATCGGCCTGGCCGCCCTCGGGGGCCTGTGGTCGGAGCGCGTCGGGGTGATCAACATCGGGCTCGAGGGCATGATGATCCTGGGCACCTGGTTCGGGGCCTGGGCGGGCCTGCAGGGTGGGCCCTGGGTCGGAGTGCTCGCGGGCGTGCTCGGCGGCGCGCTGGGCGGGCTGCTGCACGCCGTCGCGACCGTGACCTTCGGCGTCGACCACATCGTCTCGGGCGTGGCGATCAACATCCTCGCCGCCGGGATGGTGCGCTACCTGTCGTCGCTGGCCTTCGTGGGGACCGAGGGGGGCGGCATCACGCAGTCGCCGCCGGTGCCCGAGATCGCCGCCGTCACCGTGCCGGGCGTCTCCAGCTGGCTGGTCGAGGTCCAGGAACGGCAATGGTTCCTCCTCTCGGATGTGGCTGGCATCCTCGGGGGGTTCGTCACGCACCTCTCGCTCCTGACGATCCTCGCGCTAGCGCTGGTGCCGCTCACGTACTACGTGCTCTGGCGTACGTCCTTCGGCCTGCGGCTGCGGTCCTGCGGCGAGAATCCGGCCGCGGCCGAGTCGCTGGGCGTCCCCGTCCACCGGCTCAAGTACGTTGCCATCGTGACCTCAGGTGGGCTCGCAGGACTCGGCGGGGTGTTCCTCGTGACGGTGGCCTCCTCGATCTACCGGGAGGGCCAGACGGCAGGCCGCGGTTTCATCGGCCTCGCGGCGATGATCTTCGGCAACTGGCGGCCCGGCGGGCTCGCGGGCGGTGCCGCGCTCTTCGGCTACACCGATGCCCTGCAGCTGCGCGCCGGCGGCGGGTCGGTCCACGCACTACTTCTCCTCGTGGCGGTGCTGCTCGTCGGGTACGGGGTCTGGCACGCGGTGCGGGGGCGCCGCCGCGCGGCGTTCACCAGCACGGCCGTCGCGGCAGCGCTGGTGGCGACGTTCCTGTCGACCACCACCGTGCCGGGCGAGTTCACCTCGTTCCTGCCGCACCTCACGACGCTGCTCGTGCTCTCGCTCGCGACGCAGCGGCTGCGCCCGCCCAAGGCGATCGGCCGGCCCTACCGCAGGAGGGAGGCCACGTGAGCCTGATCGTGGACTGGGACGGGCTGCGGGCGGCGGCCCGCGACGTGCTGCGCCGCGCCTACGCGCCGTACTCCCGCTACCCGGTCGGTGCGGCCGCCCTCGCCGACGACGGGCGGGTCGTCACCGGCTGCAACGTCGAGAACGCGTCGTACGGGCTGACGCTGTGTGCCGAGTGCGGCCTCGTCTCGGCGCTGCACGCGACCGGCGGGGGCCGGCTGGTGGCCTTCGCCTGCGTCGACGGCAGCGGTGCGCCGCTGATGCCGTGCGGGCGGTGCCGCCAGCTGCTGTGGGAGAACGGCGGGCCGCAGTGCCAGCTGGACACGCCGTCGGGTATCCGAGCCATGAGCGAGGTGCTCCCCGACGCCTTCGGACCCGACGACCTCACCACCCGGTGACGCGGCCGTGAGCGCCGCGACGGTACCCAGCACCGACCTTGAGTTGACGGACGCGGCCGACCCGTACCCCGCGCTAGCCGGGCTGCGCGAGTCGGGGCCGGTGGTGAGACACGCTCCGAGCGGGATGCTGCTGGCCACCACCCACGCCGCGGTGAGCCAGACCCTGCGTCATCGGGCGCTGGGCAGGATCTGGCACGACCGCGAGCCGGCGGCGACGTACGAGCCGTTCAACGTCCTGCACCGGCACCAGATGATGGAGAACGAACCCCCGACGCACACCCGGCTTCGCCGGCTGGTCGCCGGGGCGTTCGCCCGCGGCCACGTGGAGCGGATG
>JBOHCZ010000263.1:0-7556 GCA_050699195.1 Streptomycetales bacterium | reverse complement strand
TCGCGACCCCCCAGTGCCCGGCGACGTGGACGACGAGCACGGGCACGTCCGGGGCGGCCTCGTCGAGGTCCCAGCGGGTCAGTACGCGGCCCTCTGCCATCTTCGCGTCGTCGTAGCGGCTGCCCCGAACCCAGCCGTCGGGGGCGCCGCGCTGCGCCGCCGCCCGCACCAGATCGGTGATCTGCACGAGGCTGGACACCCGCTCCGCCGACAGGTCGAGATGCAACATGTCCTCGGCCGCCATCGCGAGGTGGACGTGGGCGTCGTGCAGCCCAGGGACGACGGTCGCCCGCCCGAGGTCCACCACCTCCGCCGCCGGCCAGCGCCCCCGCAGATCCGCGAGCCCACCCGAGGCGAGGACGCGCCCACCGCCCACCGCGAGAGCCTCCGGGGAGCTGCCATCCTGGGTGTGGATCGTCCCGGCCCGGTACAGCGTCGGCGTCGTCTCGTTCACCAACGTCTCCTCCCTCGTGCCTCAGGCCGTGCTCGGCCTCCCGCACGGCCGTGCTTTGTGGGCTGCGGGTTCGGGCTAGAGCGGCTGCCATGACGACGGAGACAGCGGCGGTCGCGCAGCTCGCGTGGACGGGGGATGCCGCCAGCATGCTGGCTTGATGCTGGAGAGATCGGACTCGGTGGCGAGTCGCTCCTGCCGAAGCCGGTGCCCCGGTGGGAGCTCCCCCCACAGGATGCGCTCCCGCGGAACCTCGGTCACCTCTTCTGCGAGGCGGATGCGGACTCGTCCGAGCGGCATGAGGTCTGGTCCCGAAAGTAGTGGATCTTGTATTTTGGATCCAAGGATCCAAGGCTCTAGGAGTCCCGGTCAAGACTTTGCGAGGCGGTCGACGAGGAGGTAAGGCGTGTTCTCTGAGATCTTCCGCCTCGCGGCCGGCGGGCCCTCGTCGTCGGCGCGGGGCGGGGCATCGGCGCGTCGTGTGCCCAGGGGCTGGCTGCGTTCGGAGCTCACGTGGTGTGCGCCGATGTCGATGGCGACACCGCGGCGGAGACCGCAGCCGCGGTCGTGGCGGGCGGCAAGGTGGTTCGACAGCACGCGCGTCGACGTGCGCTCCGCCCCTGACGTGCAGGCGGTCCTCGAGCGGTGGGGCGTGCCCGACGTCCTCGTCCACACCCCCGCGGTCAATGTACGCAAGCCGATGCTGTCGATCAGTCCGACTGGGCCCTCTCGCTAGTTGGGCGAGAGTTCTCCACCGAGCAGACGTAACTCCCCTTCACGCCTCTTATCCATTGGTACTACTCGCCCCGTGACGCTCGGGTCTGTCTGTCGACCGCTGCACGCCGCCGCCTACACCCGTGTTCCGCGCAAGCCTGTCTGTCGGTCGTTCTGGACGCGCTGCTGAGGCTGTTCGCGCCGTTCCTGCCGTTCGTGACCGAGGAGGTCTGGTCCTGGTGGCGTTCTGGATCGATACACCGTGCGCCGTGGCCGGACAGGGCCGCCTTGCGCGACGTCTTTGGTGGCGCAGACCAAGCCGCGTTGGACGTCGCGGGCTGGTTGCTATCGGAGATCCGCGGCGCCAAGTCGGTTGCCAAGCGGTCGCTGCGTACCCCGGTTCGCTAGTTGGTTGTTCAGGACGTGCCGGCCGTGCTCGCCGTCATCGACGCCATCCGGGGGACCTGGTTGAGGCCGGAGCGCTGGAAGCCGTCCGTCTGGCCGAGGCAAAGGCGCGCTGGTTAGGTGAAGCTGGCCGAGCCCGCGTAGCCTGGCAGGCTGCCCGCGACCACCCGCCCCGCCTGCAGCACGGCGACGACGTCATGTGCGTCGATGGCCTCGGTAACTGGGTCGCGGCGGACGAACACGACATCCGCCGTCGCGCCCGGGGCCACAGAGCCGAGGTCGGGCCGTCCCAGCGCGCGGGCGGCGGTGCAGGTCGCCGCGCGCAGACCCTCCCACCGCGAGCCGCACTCGTTGGCGAGCAGCGTCACCTCCCGCCAGACATCGGCTGGCGTGACGCTGTACACGCCGCTGTCGGTGCCGGCCAGCAGCGCTACCCCGGCCGCGGGCGCCACGCGCACCGAACGCTGGACATCCGGCCAGGCCTGCGGGATCAACCGCTGACCGAACCAACCCGGCTCGGCGCGGATGGACTCGACGACGCGCATCGTCGGGCAGAGGAACAGCCCGTCTCGCGCCATCTGGGCGAGTAAGCCGGGCACCTCGTGCAGCAGGAATCCGTGCTCGATCGAGGTGACTTCGGCATCGACTGCGGCGGTGAGCTGCTCGGGCTGAAAGTGCGCGTGCGCCGCGACTGGTAGGCCGCGCATCCGCGCCGCCGCGACGGCGGCGCGCAGCACCGCCGGGTCGAGTTGGACTTCGCCTCGGGCGCCGGAGGTGACGACCTTGACGTGGTTGGCGCCAACTGCGGCGAGGGCGAGCACCGCAGCCGCCGCGTCGGCGGGTGTGGCGACGGGGAATCCGTGCCCGCTGTGCATGCCGTGCCCGCCGGGCGCGGTAAGCGCGGGACCGCGGAGAAACAGTCGGCCGCCGGCGGGCTGTTCGCGCCGCAGCGCCAACAGCGTGAGCAGATCACCGCCCACGTCGCGGACGGAGGTGAGCCGGGCAGCGCGTGCGCCAGCGCCGCGCGGGCCGGTGCCAGCCGCTCGCCGGCCGGAACCTCGGCCGGGACGAGGTGGACACATGCATGTCCACCAAGCCGGCTAGCACGAACAGCCCAGTGGCGTCCAGCACCGCGCCGGACACCGGGTCCGCGACGAGCCGGCCCTCCGCGACGCACAGTTCGGTGCGGGCGAGCCTACGGGCCGCCGGGTCCACGACAGTCGCGCCACGAACGCACAGGGCCAGCTCCGTCATGAGTAGTGCAGCAGCCCTTGCCGGACCAGCGCTTCCATTGCGCCCGCGCACTGGGCGACCGGCAGGCCGGTCCGCGCAGCCACCTCGGCCTCAGCGAGGCCATTGCCGCCATGCACCGTCGCGAGCACCCGCACCTCGGCGGTGCTCGCTTCATACACCGTGCCGGCGGTGACCACGCGGGCCTGCTCGCCACGCGTGTCGAGAAGGGCGATTCCGCCCGGCGCCCGGCTGCGCAGCGGCCGCCCTTCGCCCTTCGCAGTCGCCGCTGGCGTGTGCGGCCGCAGGCATAGCCGGTAGGCTGCGGCAGATCGGGGGTAGTCACGGAAGCCGAGGTGGATCGGCGGGATCTGTCGGTAGGGCCAGTCGGCGACCCGCATGAGCCCCATCGACAGCAGCGCGGATAGCCCACCGGAGGGTGTCGCGCAGTGCAGCATCGACCGCGGAAGGCGCAGCGCATCGCCCGGGCGGAGCAGGGCGTCCACCTCCGGCTCCGGGTCGGTGTCGGGCTCCCCGGCCTCGGCGTCCGCGGTGGCGAAGCGCTTCTCGCCATGAAGCATGGTCACGAGCACGTCCGAGGAGTCCCGGTGCCAGCCGTTGACGCTGCGGTTGCCGTCGGCGATGAAGAGCTTGAGGTACACGTCGGCGCCGGTGACCGCCGCTAGGTCGTCGGCGAACGGCGCCCAGGAGGGGCATTGCCGGTCGAACTGCCGCAGCTCGATCGAGGTGTTGCGCGCCGCCGCAGCCGCCAGCCGCATCGAGGAGAGCATGAGCACGTCGGAATCCGGCTCCACACGGTGGCCCAGGTCTTCCAGCTCGAAGGTCTCGTCGAGGGACCGCAGCTCGATCTGCAACCCGTCTGCCTTGTCGCGCACTGTGGCACTGCGCGGAGTGGCGCAGACGAGCCGGAACAGCTCGTCCGCGGCGAGCGCGGGACGGGCTTGGGGCGGCCAGCCCGCCACGCTCGGGCGTTCGAAGTACCGATCCGCCGCCGCCAGCGCGTCGCCCGGCAGCCTGGCGGACAGCCGGGTGCGGGAGTGCGCCACGGCTGCCGCGTTCGCCGCTGCTACCTCGCGGGCGAGCGGCCCATCGTCGGTAACCGGCGCAGCAGCCGCCCGACCCGCAAACGGCTCGATTTCGGTGACCTGCTTGCGGATCATGTCAGGTTCCCGCCCTCTCCGCGGCGAAGTGGCCGGTGATCAACTCGCTTGCCGCCGCCTCGACGTCTCCGGGCAGGTCAGGCCAGGCCCGCATCTCCCAGTGCCATACCTCGGCGCCGCGCAGCAGCGCGAGCAGGTTCTCGGTCGCAATCCCGAGGTCGCCGCCGAGTGGCCGCAGGTGCGGGGCCACGAGCTGCAGCGCCCGCTCGGTGTCGTTGACGCGCGCGACACGGGATTCGCCGTCCGGTGCGCCTCCGAGCACGACGAGGTGGCGAACGTCGACCATGCGGGCGCCGTCCGGAGGACGCTCCAGTGGGTAGGAGACGCGATCCGGCCCAGTGCGCTCACGGATGGGCAGTGCGACTCCGCACGCAGCGCCGGAGTAGTGGACGAGCACCAACTCGTCGGTCAGCACTGCGGCCAAGCCGGCGCGGGCACAGGTCACTGCGGTCGTGGTCTTGCCGGCCCGGCGCGCGCCACAAACGACGATTGCGCCGTCGCCGGTGAGCAGCAGGGCGGCGTGTATACCGGTGTAGTGACCCGAGAAGTGCCGGTGCTGAAGGGGCGGCAGTGCTGGCAGGTCCGCGGCGGCCGGCTCGGACTCGGAGGCGCCCACGTCGCGTACCCTGACGCCGGTGCGCTCGTTGGTCACCGAGCGGTGGATTCGGTCCAGGTTGGCCCCGGGTTCGAGCTCCACTACGACGTCCGGTGAGCAACGCAGGGTGGCGTGCGCGCCAGCGAAGTCGCCCGCGACTTGAGTAACGAGTTCGGGGCGAGAGCTACGGTACCGCACGGTGAGCCCCGTGAAACGCAAATCCACGAAGTGCCCACCGTGCGGACGCGCGCGGGCGAGCGCCAGCGCCGCCGGCAGCGGCACGGCGAGCAGGTCCTCCGCCGCCCACAGCCGCAGTGCGGCGTCATCGGACAGGCGCAACGCGGTTCCGGACACGCGGTCGACCGCCCACCACTGGCCGGGGCGCACCTCGGTGAGGCGCCATCGACTGGTCAGTGCCATAGGACGTCCACGGCCCGGAACTGCCTGGGCGCGGTGTGCGGTCGGTCGCGCGCCACGCCGACACCGACTAGATAGGCGCCGTCGCGCGAACCGCGGTCATGAAGGATGCCGCCGAGCAGCCCGTCGACGAGCGCGGGACTCTGGAATACTCCGACGCTCAAGTGCGCCGCGACCGCGAGGGCTATCTGCTGCGCTACCCGGCCGCAGTCGACGAGCGCTGCTTCCCAGCTGCCAGGCAGCGTGCACGGCATTGGGATCAGCCAAACCAGGAGCGCGAATCCGTGGGCCCACGGCTGGCCTATCGCAGCTTCCTGGATCTCGGCCTCGCCGGGCACCGGCAGCGGGGACGGCAGCCATCGGCCGTCGCACAACTCGTACACCCCGGCGGCGCGCGGCCCCGCCGGCTGCCGCAACACCACGACCACCGACACGCCAGGAGGCGCCTGCGCGGCCACGTCGAGCACGCGGCGCGCGACGTCGGCCGGCAGCGCAGTGCCAGCGAACGCCCGGCAAGTGCGCCGTCCGTCCAACGCGGCGGCGAGCCCAGCCGGCGTGACGATCGGGGCGCAGGCGGCACCGACGGTGCCGGCCTCCTCGGCATGCGCGAGCAGCGACAAGTACCAGTCGTGCTCGAACCAGGCGCGACCGGCCCGCCACACCGCGTCCCCGGCGTCGACGTCCACGAGTAGGCCCTGTTCCGCCAGCGTGTCGAGTTCGGCAGCCGCGCAGCCCGTCGCGCCCCTGATGTCGGCAGCGCCGGACGGGCGGTCACCGCGCGAACTCGGCGTGGCGTAGGCCAACGCGTCGATCATCGCGGGTGTGACCTCTACCGGTAGGCGGCCGGGCACGGACGCACGCACGGCCGCCGCGGTGACCTGCAGAGAGGCGAGGGGGTTGGTGCGCCACGCCGCAGCCGGCCCGGCGGCAGTGAGCAACGGCGGCTCCGGCGCGATCGGCGGCTGCCCACCGCACGTTGCCGTGACGTAACCGAGTACGGGGTCGAGTTGGTCGCCGCACGCGAAACCGCCGGCCGGATGCCAACGCCCTGTCCAGCCGCACGCATTGATCACCGCTAGCAGCGTCTCGACCACGTGCCCGGCGTCGATCAGGACCGGCCGGAATGCCCGCACGTCCCGATAGCGCCACATGGCCCGCTCGACGTGGCTGGACACCAAGAAGACTGCGGTGCCGGCGGGCGGCTCGGGCTCGGCGCCGTCGCGCCGCACCAGCTCGTGCGTGACCGGGTCGTACCACCAGCGTCCGGCCAGCGGGGCGGACCAGCCGACGCCGAGGTGCACGCCGATGTCCGTGGGGTGCCGTGCGCCGCCGGAGGGGCTAGACTTGAATACGACGGTCGAGTGCCCCAGGTCGCGGGTGCGCAGGACGCCGGCGGCCAGTCGCAGCCAGCCCGCTATCAGCTCGGCGCTCGGCGCGGCACCTGGTTCAGCGTTGCCGGGCGGGAGCGGCACCCGTCGCCCGGGCCACGGCGTCGCGATGGGCGGTGATGGCGACGCCTGGGCGTAGGCGGCCATCAGCTCGGCGTCGGCGGCCAGCGCACCGTTGGCAGCATAGTCCCGGAACGGGTAGCCGTGGTTGAGGATGCGGTACCAGGCGAGGTAGCCGGCCTGGGGGAGTGGTTCGTCCAAGTCGAGGCGCCGGGCCGCCTGCACAAAGTCCTCGCGCGCGCGAGGCGGACGGCCATCGGCGAGCCAATGTAGTAGCGCGCTGCCGGAGTCCTTGCCCGCCAGAGCGAACGCCCGGCGCGAGCGAGCGTTGACGGCGACCCAGCGGGAGGCGGCCTGTACTCGGGGAGAAAGGGCCGCGGCTAGAAACACACGTACCGGGGACGCGTTGGGCGCGTCCTCGGTCGCGTCGTGTCCGAGTTCAGGAGCTGTGCTGGACAAGTGCTTTCCGGAACACCGGCACCGCCGCGATCAGTTCGCGTGCGGTCGGCATCGCGAACCAAGCGACCTCGCCCTCCGTGGGTGGCATCGGCACCGTGAATGCCTCCAGCTTCTCGAACGGGATGACCCAGCTGCGATTGCCGTTCGGGTCGACGATCTGGACCGACGGCTGCGGGGAGTCGGTCAGGCGCGAGGCCGGCAGCTCCTGCACCAAGTCGTCGGAGGGCAGCACGAACAGGACGTCCACACCGATGTCATAGTCGTCCGGGTCGACGGCGAAGACGGGGAGGTCGTTCTCGTCGAGCAGATACGTGCTGCCCGCGACTGGGTCTTGAATGCAAATTCTCACAGTTGCCCTCCGATCGCGTTCGATCGTCAGCATCATACGACCGGCCTCGGTGTGCACGGAAGGCAAGGCAGCGCGGAAGAATACAGGAGCCAGGACAGTCTTCGCGACTTTAGGATGAGTCCACGACAAGACAGCCAGGCGGACGGGGCGATAAGGAGCCTTGGATGAGCGTATTGGGTGGCCACGGCGAGGCGTGGGATGCCGGAGGCAATTCCGTCGGGGAGTTCGGCGCCGGCGTCGTGCACGGCGTCCAGGGTGTGGGCGACGACCTGCCCCAATGTGATTAACTTTAGGTTGGGACGGGCAG
>JBOHCZ010000262.1:0-6744 GCA_050699195.1 Streptomycetales bacterium | reverse complement strand
GTCGGCGGCGACAAGGTGGAGCGTGCCCCGGGGGCCCCAGGTCCGGACGATCGAGCGCGCCAGCCGGGCGGCCGCCACATCGGCTGCCGCAAGGCCGCGCCCACGGGCGCGTAGGGCGAGCCCGGCGGCCGGGGGGTCCTGGGCCTGCACGGCGAGCAGCCGCCCGACCAGGTCCGGCGGTGCGAGGGGCGGGTCCGGACGGTGCAGCAGCTGGGCGGCGCACCGGGCCCGCAGCAGCTGGTCATCTGCCAGCCGCGGCGCTGCACCGGACCCGTGGTCGGCCATGACGAGGGCACCTCCGCCGAGGGACTGTACGGCCGAGGGACCCTACGGTGGCACACCGACACGTGGCCGTGGCCTGGCCGGTGTCAGCTCTCCTCGCTCTCCTCGCCCCCAGACGAGGTCTGGCGCTCTCGGGAGGGGGCCGAGAGCGCCAGCACACTCCGCCTCCGCTCCCCGAAAATGGGGGAGGTGCGGCCTCCGCAGAGGCGGAACACAGCCTGTATACCGTAGACAAGTCGCCGTGGCTAGAGGGGCAGACGATCGAAATGTGAGAGCACAACCGCTCGCGTATGGGACGCCCGATCTTGGCAATTCCGCCCCCTCGCACGCGGAGTTGACGGCGCAATTGCCAAGATCGACCCGAGCGGGGGCCTGCGGCTCAGGGCGCGAGCGCCGCGCCGAGGGTGTCGAAGGCCTCCGGCGGCGATCCTGTGGTGCCGGCGGCCCCCTGCCAGAAGGCGAAGCCGGCGGCGTCGTCGCGCAACAC
Source organism: Streptomycetales bacterium (assembly GCA_050699195.1). Classification (GTDB taxonomy): domain Bacteria; phylum Actinomycetota; class Actinomycetes; order JBOHCZ01; family JBOHCZ01; genus JBOHCZ01. The sequence goes on along the minus strand of JBOHCZ010000262.1, from coordinate 5,975 downwards.
GCTCACCACGCCCACGTCAGCGCGTCCCGCGGCGTTCTCCTTGGGGGCGGCCAGCAGCAGGTCGGAGAGGTCGTCGCCGTCGAGGTCGGTGGAGCGTACCTCGGCGCCGAACCAGTCGTAGGCCTCGGGAGCGCCGGCCACGCCGCTCGTCGCCTGGGTGATCGTCCGCGCGCTGGACCCGTCGGCTTCCAGCACCAGGATCGCGCCGGCGCGTGGCTTGCCCGTCAGGCCCTCGCGCGGGGTGCCGGCGAGTACGTGGTCGAACAGGTCACCGTCGAGGTCGGCGGAGTCGAGTGCCGACCCGAAGCGGTCGCCCCTTTCGCTGCTTCCCCACACGCCGCGGCTGTTCTGGGTCACGGTGTTGAACAGCCCGCAGCTGTCGGCCGCCGTGACGGATCCGGCGTCGGAGCGGCCCGCGACATCCTCCTTCGGGGCGCTGATCCACAGCTCGTCGAGACCGTCGTTGTCGGTGTCGGCAGCCGTGAGCGCCGACCCGAACGCGTCTCCCGGCTCGGGCGAGGCATCCGAGCGGAACCCCCCCTGGTCAACGCTGCCGGGCTCGAACCCGAAGAGCTCGACCGCGACCATACCGGCGTTGCCGGCTCCGGCGACGTCGTGACCCGGTGCACCTGCCGCCACGACGCCCTCCCCGGCGATGTCGAACCGGCCCACGGCCAGCGCCGCACCGAACCGGTCACCCGCCCGCTCGCCACCCCCTGGGAAGAAGGCCAGCGTGCTGCGCGAGGCAACAGTGGCGTCCGACGCCAGTCTGAAGTAGGCACCGGCGTTCTGCTTGCCGGACACGTCCTCGCCGGGGGCGCCGACGACAAGTTCGAGGCGCGGCGGGGATCCGGTGCTGTGGCCCAGCTCGCCGGTGGCAAGCGCAGCGCCGAACTGGTCGCCGGTCTCGACACCGCCGGGATGGGCACCGTCGACGTCCTGGCTGATCTGGCGGGCCCGGGCGGTATCGAGCCCATCGGGACCGCCGTAGACGACGATGACCGTCCCGGTGTCGGCCGCGCCGGGCAGGTCCTCGCCGGGCACGCCGACGACCAGGTCGTCGGCTCCGTCTCCGTCGAGATCGCCCGTGGCCACCGCAGCGCCGAAGCGGTCGGCCCCCTCGGCGCCGCCGGGGATCCCGGTGCTGTCCTGGGTGAGGTAGGCGGTCGTGCCGGTGCTGTAGCGGATCTGCACCGCACCCGCGTCGCGTCGCGTTCCGACATCCTCACCGGGTACCCCGGCGACCACGTCGTCCAGGCCGTCGCCGTCCAGATCGGACGACGGCCGGACACCTGCCCGCCCCGGGTGCCATGTCAGCTCGCTCGGCGAGCTGCCGGCCACGGCGATGTGGTACGTCGTTCCGGCGCTGGCGGCGAATGAAGCCGTCGCGTCGGAGTCGCCGACACCCGTGTCCGGCGGGATGGTCGCCTCATCCGAGCCGACGCGCACCAGCGAGTCCACCGCCGACCCGGTGTACGCCGCCAGAATCCGGTGGTCGCCCAGGGACTCGAAGGTCTGGTACCCGTCCGCCTGCGCGGTCCAGCTGTACCAGACCGCTGCGCGGTCGGGGAAACAGCCGGAATGGCCGGGCTCGCCCGCCTCGTTGGTCGCGTTCGTGGTGTCGAGCGGGGCGGTACCGCTCGGCCCGGCCAGCGGCGTCGCCGTGGCGAAGTCGTCGTTGGGCGGCTCCCCGGCGGCCGTGGCGGTTCCCACCGCGCCCAGCACAAGGGCCAGACCGGTCAGGCCGGAAACCAGCGGGACGTGAACGCGGCTCATGGGTGCCCCCTGTGCTCGCCTGTGGCTGCTGCCATGCCGGATACTCGGCAGGTGCTCCCGCGGTTGCAGACAGAGACGGACCGTTGACATGCGTTTGCCATGCGCTTGCTGAATCGCCGGTACGCGTTCCTCGTCGCAGCGGCGGTGCTCACCGGCGGCTGCGCCGTCGCACCGCACGGCGACACCGGAGGGCCACGGCCGGACGGCGTACCCGTGGAGGCGCAGCTCGTCGTCGTGTCGCGGGCCGTCGACGGCGACACCCTCGATGTCCGGGCCCTGAAGTCCGGCCCGGTGTTCGGCGCGAGCTCGCAGGCGTCGGTGCGGTTGCTCGAGGTCGACACCCCGGAGACCAAGCACCCCACGGTGGGGGTGGAGTGCTTCGGGCCGCAGGCCGCCCGGTTCCTGCAGCGCTGGCTGCCGGCCGGGGCCAAGGTGTGGGCCGCGCCCGACGAGGAGCGCGCCGACCACTACGGCCGCGACCTGCTGTACCTGTGGACCCAGGACGGCACGTTCGTCAACCGTGAGATCATCCGCCGGGGCTTCGGCGAGGCCGTGTTGTACGAGCCGAACGACCGCTACATCGACGCGATGCGGGCGGCCGAGGCCAAGGCCAGCTCCGCCGGCAAGGGCCTGTGGGGCGCCTGCCGGGGGGCGAGGGAGCAGCCGGCTCCCGCAGGGCGCGAGCGGGACGGGCGCGCCGGCACCGATCCGCGGTTCGGGACCTGCGCCGAGGCGAACGGCGCGGGCTACGGCCCGTACCACGAGGGCCGCGACCCCGAGTACGCGTGGTACACGGACGGCGACGGTGACGGCGCCGTGTGCGAGTCGTGAGCAGCCCGGCCGCGACCCGCACTCCTCCCGTCGCCGGCGCGAGCCGGGCAAGCGACAGATGGCCGCGAGCCCCTTCTCTGCCGCGGAGTCGCCTGGCAGACTCCCGTGCAGACTACGGAACGTGCGTCCCAGACCACGCATGGTGGCCCGCGCCCCGAGGAGGTCACATGGCAACGAGTGCTCTGCACGCGGAGGATTCCTACGTCCTGACGCCCGAGGGCATCCAGGACCCACCCGAGAGCTGGCGCTCGAGCCTGCGGTACTTCGGGCCCGGTCTCATCCTGAGCGCCTCGATCGTCGGCTCGGGCGAGCTGATCGCCACCACCACGCTCGGGGCGCAGGCCGGCTTCGTGATCCTGTGGATGGTCGTCTTCAGCACCCTGGTCAAGGTCGCCGTGCAGGTGGAGCTCGCGCGCTGGACGATCTCGACCGGTGAGCCCGCGCTGACCGGCTACAACAAGGTCCCGCCGAAGCTCGGCCGCCTCGGGTGGGTCAACCTGTTATGGATCGTGCTGGCGCTGTCGAAGATCCTCCAGATCGGCGGCATCGTCGGCGGGGTAGCCGTTGCGTTCAGCATCCTGCTGCCCATCGGCGGGCCGCCGCTCGGGTTCACGTCCACACTGATCTGGACGGTCATCGTCGTCGCCGGCAGCATCGCGCTGCTCTACTCCAACCGTTACAGCCTGATCGAGCGCGGCGCCGTCCTTATGGTGGTGGTCTTCTCGATCATCACCGTCGTCATCGCCGCCGGACTGCCGCTCACCCCGTTCGCCTACGGCGCGGACGACATCCTGAGCGGCCTGACGTTCACGATCCCGGCCGGCGCGCTCGGCGCGGCCATCGCCATGTTCGGGATCACGGGCGTGGGTGCCGACGAGATCACGTTCTACACGTACTGGTGTGTCGAGAAGGGTTACGCCCGCTGGGTGGGCCCGGCGGACGGCAGCCCGGCGCGGGCGCAGCGGGCGAGGGGCTGGATCAAGGTGATGTACCGGGACGCGTTCCTGTCCTGGATCATCTACACCTTCAGCACGCTGGCGTTCTTCATCATGGGCGCGGCCGTTCTCAAGCCGCAGGGGCTGGTGCCCGAGGACAACCAGATGATCGTGGTGCTCTCACGCACCTACACCGACACCCTCGGCGACTGGGCCTCGGTGCTGTTCCTGATCGGCGCGATCGCGGTGCTCGGCTCGACGCTGTGGGCCGCGGTACCGAGCTGGGCACGGATGTACACCAACCTGCTCGCCACCGCGGGCGTGCTGGACTGGCAGGACGTCCGGATCCGGCTGCGCTGGATCCGGATCTTCACGGTGGTGCTGCCGATCATCTGGGGGATCGCCTACCTGCTCATCGAGTCGCCGGTCATCATGGTCCAGATCGGCGGCGTCATGACCGGTATCTTCCTGCTTGCTGTGGTCGTGGCGGTCTGGTACCTGCGGAGGACCGAGATCGATCCTGCCCTCTACGGCGGCACGTTGTTCAACACCGTGCTGGTCATCAGCAGCATCGCCATCGCCCTGCTCGGCGTCTACACCGCTGCGACCGTGTTCGGGTTCACGATCGGCTAGACCTGCCGTCATGCTCCTGCGCCCGGCAGCGCATGAGCGATCTATCCGGGTGGGCTGGCGGGCTGGGCTGGTACGGGGGTGGACCACCCGGTTTCGCTGCCGTGCCACAAGGTGGTTTCGAGGGCCGTCCAGAGCGCTTGCGGACGCCGCGCGGCCGGTAGGTCAGGCACACCCCAGTGCGCGTGGCCCGGGCGTGACGCGCGACGTTGAACAGCGCCTCACGCGCGATCCCGTACAGGTTCTGCCACATCGAGGACCTGTAGCGCAAGGTCACCGCGGCGAAACGCGCGCTGGCCTCGATCCGCGACAAGACCGTCACGATCAACGCGGTCACCCGGGGCTTCACCGGGGGCTTCGGCCTGGCGGAGCTGAACCGCCGCGCGGGGCTGGGCCGCCAGCACGGCGGGCCGGTGCGGGCCGGTGGGTCCTACCTCATCGGCGAGCGCGGCCCGGCGATCTTCGAACCCGCGGTGGCCGGGGTGGTCATCCCCAACCACCGCATCGGATCCGCCGCCGGCCCCGGCGGCGGGGGGAGTTACTGCGGCGGCGGGAAGGTCAGCGTGCAGATCGACCTGACCGGCGGCGACCAGGAGTTGAGGCGGCGGATCACCAAGATCGCCCGGGTGCAGGCCGGAGGCAACGTGCAGTCGCCTTCGACAGCCACCGCGGGGACTTCATCTAGGCCCGGTACCCCGCGCAGCCTGGTGTCAAGGCGCGGTTGGTACCGGAGCCGCCGTGAGGTCGCACGTTGCCGACACCACCCAGGCAAGCTACCTTGTCTAGGTGAGGATCGCTGGGTCCGCGCGTAAGCACGGGATCTCCGATGACGACATGCGACACGCCGTAGCGCACCAGCTGCGCCAAATCGAGAGCGACGACGTGACTGTCCTGATCGGGCCGGCCCGCGGCGGGGCGCTGTTGAGATCGGCGTGCTCAACCTGGAAACTGACCCCGCGATCATCCACGCGATGCCGCTGCAGCGGAAGCTCTACCGACTCCTGCACGGGAGGTGATGACGATGCCCTACACCGAAGACGAGCTGTCGGCGACCAGCCGGGCGCTGGAAGCCCGCCTCGACGCCCTCGACCCCGACACGGTGCCCGTTGAGAACACCGAGGACCTGGCGGCGGTCGCCTACGCTGCCGGGGCCGCCGCCGCGAGTGAGAGCGGGCTGCGGGCCGCGGTCGCTGCGGCGCGCGCCAACGGGCGCTCCTGGAACCAGATCGCGCGTTCTCTCGGGGTGTCCCGCCAGGCGGCCCGCCAGCGGTTCGGGGCCAAGGTCGCCTAGCGGGACCCCCGGCTAGGCGTCGTCTCCGTTGCGCTGCTGCGGTATCCGGGACCGGCGGCCCTCCCGGAAACCAGCCGCGTAGGCCTCCACGACGGCCCTGTGCGGCCCGTGGCGCTCCCCGAGTACCCCACCCAAAACCACAGGGCGTGGCGGAGCAGCCCGTAGGCGGCCGAGACGGCCCCTGCGGGCGCCAGGGCGGCGCAGCAGCACCACAGTCGTCCCGGTCGGGCACCAGGCTCCACGCCGAGCGCGCGGAGCAGCTCCTCGGCGGCCCGGCGGGCCGGGTGGTCTCGGTGAGTCCGTCGAAGCGGGTCACGACGCGTTCGGCGGCGAGGCGCACCATGACGAGCCGGACCACGGCGTAGGGGGGTCGAACGTCGGTTGCCTAGACGGTTGATTCCAAGGGTGGCGTGGGAAGCAGAGCGAGGGTGTCCATGATCATTGTGTGACGAACGACCTGGACACCCTCGCGACCGCACTGTAGGTGAAGACTGATGACCTGCTGATCGGGG
>JBOHCZ010000261.1:0-2344 GCA_050699195.1 Streptomycetales bacterium | reverse complement strand
TGTCGTGCGGCCACACCGACCCGTTGTGGTAGCTGACCGGGTCGTACGTCCTCATGGTGGTGGCGAGCGTGCGGATGCCCCACCCGCTGTACATCTCCGGGGACAGCAGCCGCTCGGCGACGAGCGGCGCCTTGTCGTCGTCGACGATCCCCGACCACAGGCAGTGCCCCATGTTGGACGCGAGGGAGTTCACGGCCTGCTTGCGCCCGTCGAGGGCGAGCGCGTACCAGCCGCGTTCGGGCAGCCAGAAGCGCTCGTTGAACGCCGCCTTGAGCCGCGCCGCCGCATCGTCCCAGTGTCGCGCCGGCTCCTCGTCGCCCTGGTACGCGGCGAGCCGGGCGCGGGCAAGGTAGGCCGCGTAGGCGTACCCCTGGACCTCACACAGCGCGATCGGCGGTTCAGCCACCCGGCCGTCCGCGAACGCCACCGCGTCCTTGGAGTCCTTCCAGCCCTGGTTGACCAGGCCTCGGTCGTTCGTCCTGCGGTACTCGACGAAGCCGTCGCGATCCCGGTCGCCGTAGGACCGGATCCAGTGCAGCGCCCGGTCGGCGTGCGGGAGCAGCGCCTCGAGGTCATCGTCTGCGAGCAGCCCCCACAGGTGGAGGTCGCCGAGGAGCACCACGAACAGCGGCGTGGCGTCGACGGTGCCGTAGTAGGCCGCTCCGTGGCAGGTCGCGCCGTCCGGGGCCGCGTGACCGGAGTCGCCGCGCAGCGCGAGCGCGGCGTCGACGCCGAAGCGCAGCTCGTGCAGGATGCGCCCGGGCTGCTCCTCGGTCAGCGGGTTCTGCTGCGTGCCCTGACTTCGGGCCAGGGCACGCAGGGTGCCCAGCGCCAGGCCCGGGTCCACGTCGAGGGCCATCAGCCCGGTCAGCAGCGAGTCGCGGCCGAACAGCGTCATGAACCATGGCGCGCCGGCGGCGACCACGGGGGTCGCGGGATGGGCGGTGTAGGCGGAGTCGAAGATCCGCAGGGCGGCGAGGTCCTCGTGGCTGCGTTCGATCGTGCGCGCGAGGCTCTCGTTCCCGACCAGGACGGTGGGGCGATCATCCCGCCACCGGCGCAGCCGGTCCGCCGCCGCGGCCTGTTCCGGCGGGCGGCCGATCGGGAACGCCGCCTGGAACTCCAGCCCGGCGACCTGCGGGTGCACCAGGACGCTGCCGCGCCAGGTGCCGCGGGCCGGCACGAGGCAGCTGAAGGTCAGCATGCCCGGCGCGACGTCCGCGCCCTCCGCGACGATCCGTACCCCCCTGCGCTGCCCCTGCCAGTGCCGGGACAGCTGCAGCTCGGACCAGCCGGCCCCGCCGTCGGACCCGGTCCCGGACGCGATCTCCTCCCGGTAGTCGCCGCGCCGCTCGGCACGACCCTCCTTGACCGCGAACAGGTCGGCGAAGTCGGCGTCCACCTCGATCGCCACGCTGCACGCGGCGGGCTCCCGCCCCGGGTTGTGGACCACGATGTCCTCGCGCATGCCGGTGTCGACGTAGCGGTGCCGCTCCACCAGCAGCGTGCTGTCCGTACCGCCCTGGCGGGCACCGGCGCGGCAGGCGAACCTGGCACGGTACGGCTCGTCGGCCATGACCTCCAGCGGCGTCACCGGAGCGCCGTCGAGGCGCAGCCGCCACCGGGACAGGATGCGGGTGTCGCGGAAGAACAGCCCATGGGGTGCGTCCCCGGCGACGTCGCCACTCGGGTCGCACAGGCAGAACGAGGAGCCCTCGACCAGCGTGACGGTGCCCTGCCCGAGGACCGCAGGCGACGAGCCCGGCGACCACGCGTCGGTCATGGGCACACCCTAGAGGTCGACGATCTCCAGGCCGCGCACCCTCTCTCGGCGGTCGGCGGCCACGAGGGCGTCGACCAGGGCGGGCGTCGGCCGGTGCGCGGCCGCCCGTACCACCACCAGTTCGTAGCCCCCTGCCGCCGGCGGCTCCACGCCGGACGGCCACGCCGTGACGAGGCGGCGCACCCCGGTGTCCTGCGCCGCGTCCAGCAGCAGGTCCCAGGAGGACTCGGGCCCGTCGAGGTGGACGACGGTATGGGCGCCTTCCAGCGCGCCGCCGAGCTGCAACGCGTCGGCGGCCTGGTCGTTCCAGGCACCCACGGCAGTCCGCACGCCGAGCTCGAGCAGCTCGGGTACGGCCGTCCGGTCCCGGACCGTTGCCCGCACCTCCGCGGGGCCGGGTGCGCGCAGCAGGGCGTCGACGACGGCCCGGCCGAGCGGGCTGTCCGCAGCGGTGACGACGACGGGCACCCCTCCATGGTCCCCGATGCGCGGCTGACCCCCGAGTGGCGGACGCGGGTCCGCCCGGTGTCGCGGGCGGACCCGCCCGGCCGGGCGGGGCCG
>JBOHCZ010000260.1:0-3809 GCA_050699195.1 Streptomycetales bacterium | reverse complement strand
CGGGAGATGGCCGCCTACAACAAGCGGCTCGGCATGTTCGAGCTGACCGGGATCCCGCCCGCGCCCCGCGGCATCCCCCAGATCGAGGTCGCCTTCGACATCGACGCCGACGGCATCGTCCATGTCGCGGCCAAGGACCTGGGCACCGGCAAGGAGCAGTCGATCACCATCACGGGTGGGAGCTCGCTTCCCAGGGACGACATCGACCGCATGATGCGGGATGCGGAGTCCCACGCCGAGGAGGACAGCCGCCGCCGCGAGGAGGCCGAGACCCGCAACCAGGCGGAGTCCCTGGTCTACCAGGCCGAGCGCCTGCTGCGTGAGCAGCCCGACAACGTCCCCGAGGACGTCCAAGGCGAGGTCGAGTCCGCGATCGTCGAGGTCAAGAGCGCCCTCGTCGGGTCCGACACCACCGCGATCCGCAACTCTGCCGAACGGCTCGCCACCGCGACCCAGAAGGTCGGCGCGGCGATCTACGCGCAGGCCAGCCAACAGGCAGCGGCTGGCACCTCCGGCGAGCAGGCCGGGCCACCCGGTGGCGAGCCCGCCGGCGAGGAGGCAGACGAGGTGGTCGAGGCGGAGGTCGTCGACGACGACGAGGCGGGCGGCGGCAAGCACCGGGGCGGAGGGGCCGCGTGAGTGCGGACGCCGGCGAGCCGCCCTCCGCCAGCGACGAGCTGGCGCAGCTGCGCGCCCAACGGGACAGCTATCTCGAACAGCTCCGCCGCACCCGTGCCGACTTCGACAACTACCGCAAGCGCATGCTGCGCCGCCAGACCGAGCACCTCGACCGGGCGGCCGAGGGCCTGGCGCGCGAGCTGTTGCCCACCCTCGACGCCGTCGAGCTCGCCGCCGCCCACCACCCCGAGGTCGTCGGGCCGCTGTGGGACGCTTTGCTGTCTCCTCTCGAGGCGGAGGGCCTCGAACGGCTCACCCCGGGGGCGGGCACCCCGTTCGACCCCCGGCTGCACGACGCCGTCGAGCGCGAGGGGGAGCCCGAGGGGGCGGCCGACCCCCCGACGGTGGTGACGCTCGTACGGTCCGGTTACCGGTTCAAGCGACGCCTACTGCGCCCGGCCATGGTGACGGTACGCGGGTAGCGCCGCTGTGCGGCCCCGGAGCCGGGTCAGGTCTCGGAGAGCTCCACAGGAACGGCGATCACGTCCACCATCGCGCCGTTGCGCAGTACGGTCAGCGGCAACCGCCGGCCGATGGCGTCCTCGAAGAGCAGCCGCTGCAGGCTCTGTGCCGTGCCGACGCGCGCCTGTCCCGCGCTGAGGACCAGGTCGTTCGGCTTGAGACCGGCGCGGTCGGCCGGGCCCCCGCGGACGATCTCGACGATCCGCAGCCCCTCGCGCTGCCCGGTGCGCGCCGCAACCGGTCCAGGTACCGGGGCGGGCGTGCTCGCGAGGCCGAGGTAGGCCCTGCGCACCCGGCCCTCGCGGATGAGCGCCGTGATGATCGCCCGCGTGGTCGCGTTGATCGGGATCGCGAGGCCGAGGCCGAAACCGGCGACGGCGGTGCTGATGCCGATCACCCGTCCACTGGAGTCGACGAGCGCCCCACCGGAGTTGCCGGGGTTGAGCGCCGCGTCGGTCTGGATGACGTCCTCGATCACCCGCGTCGCCGCGCCGCTGCGTGCGGGAAGGGATCGGCCGAGCCCGCTGACCACCCCAGCCGTGACCGAGCCCGCCAGCCCGAGCGGGCTCCCCACGGCGACGACCAGCTGCCCCACGCGCAGCGAGTCGGCGTCGCCGAGATCTGCGGGAGGTGGGGTGGCGCCGAGGGCCCGCACGACGGCGAGGTCGGAGAGCGGGTCGGTACCTACGACGTCGAACTCGGCCTCGCTGCCGTCCGAGAACGCCACGGTGCCCCCGCGGAGGCCCTCGATGACATGGGCGTTGGTGAGCAGGAAGCCATCGCCGGTGAAGATGACGGCGGAGCCGGTGCCCTCACGGACCTGCCCGTGCCACCCGGCACGTACCCGCACGCTCGCGACGTGCGGCAGAAGCTTGGCCGCCACATCCGTGACTACCCGCGAGTAGCTGTCCAGGGGTTCCTCCGTGCCGGGTGCTCCCGTGCCGGGTGCTCTGGTCGTGTCGTGGTCGTCCATGAGAACCTCCGGGACGAGCCGATTACATCATTACGCGCCTACTCGTCAACTACGCAGGCAGCCGAGACCTTCCCGCAGCACCCTTCGGGCTCCCCTCCGTCACCCTTCTTTCACCGTTAGGCACCCGTGAGCCGCGCACGCATCTCGGACACGTACTCAGGGAAGTAGCGGGAGATCACGTCCAGCGAGAACGCCGCGAGGATGGCGCTCGCGGGTTCGCGCTCCAACAGGAACACGAACGACTCGCGGACGAGGTCGGCCTCGTCCAGCCTCCCGCCCCCCAACTCGTCGATGAGAGCCCCCGGGACGGTCACCGTGTGGCGGGTCGCTCCGCGGCCATCACCAGAACCGGAGATCGTGACGACGTACCGGTGCGCCTCAAGGGGCTCGACATCGATGGATCTCATACCTGCTTTCATACTGTCTCTGTGGTGAAGATAACAGGCCCTTGCACTTTTCAACCTCCCCACCTCGCCAACCACCACAGGTAGGGTCAACCCAGATAACAAACGCCAGAAGGAGCAGGCGATGGACGTCGAGGAGAGGGAGGTTCAAACCACAAGGGTTCTCACGGTCCCGAACCTGCTCAGCGTCGTCCGGCTGCTGGGGGTGCCCGTCTTCCTCTGGCTCGTCCTGGCGCCGGAGTGGGGAGGGCCGCAGCGGGACGGCTGGGCGCTGGCGGTGCTGGCGATCAGCGGATTCTCCGACTACCTCGACGGCAAGCTCGCGCGGCGGTGGCATCAGGAGAGCCGGCTCGGCCAGCTGCTCGACCCGGCCGCCGATCGCCTCTACATCCTCGCCACGCTCGGGGGCCTTACCGCCCGGGAGATCATTCCCGTCTGGCTGACGTTGACGATCATCGCCCGCGATGTGGTGCTGACCTTGTGCCTTCCCGTGCTCCGCAGGCACGGGTACGGCCCGCTGCCGGTGCACGTCCTCGGCAAGGCGGCGACGTTCAACCTGCTCTACGCCTTCCCGCTGCTGCTGCTCGGCGACGGGTCGAGTTACGTCGCCACGCTGGCCGACATCTTCGGATGGGCCTTTGTGGTCTGGGGTACTGCGCTGTACTGGTGGGCGGGATTCCTCTACGTCGCCCAGGTGCGGCAACTGGTGAGGGGGGATGCCCAGGCGTCCTGAGCGGGAGCGTGGTCCTCACCCGCATCGACGCCGGCACCGGCAGGCAAACGGACCGACTGACCTGAGACGACCGAGCGCAAGGAGGACCTCCTGATGAAGGCCGTCGTCATGGCCGGGGGCGAGGGAACACGCCTTCGCCCGATGACATCGAGCATGCCCAAGCCGCTGCTCCCCGTCGTGAACCGGCCGATCATGGAGCATGTCCTGCTTCTGCTGAAGCGGCACGGCTGCCACGAGACCGTCGTGACGGTGCAGTTCCTCGCCTCGCTGGTGCGCAACTACTTCGGCGACGGTGAGGATCTCGGGATGAGCCTCCAGTACGCCAATGAGGAGAGCCCGCTCGGTACGGCGGGCAGCGTCAAGAACGCCGAGGATGCGCTGGGTGACGACACCTTCCTCGTCATCTCCGGCGACGCGCTGACCGACATCGATCTCACCGATCTGGTCCGCTACCACAAGGACAAGGGCGCCCTCGTCACGGTCTGCCTCAAACGCGTGCCCGACCCGCTCGAGTTCGGCATCACGATCATCGACGAGGACGGCCGGGTCGAGCGCTTCC
>JBOHCZ010000259.1:0-15078 GCA_050699195.1 Streptomycetales bacterium | reverse complement strand
CTCGGTCGCCGACCTGCGTACGGCGCTGGCGCAGGCCAGGGCGTCGGCACGGACCACCGTGGTGCACATCGAGGTCGACCCGTTCGCCGGCGGGCCCTCATCGGAGGCGTGGTGGGACGTGCCGGTCGCCGAGGTCGCGGCCCTGGACACCACCAGAGCCGCCCGCGCAAGCTACCAGCAGGGCAGACAGGCCCAGCGGCGATTCCTGTGAGAGCCGACCGCGAGGACACGAGGAGAGGTTGCCGGTGAAGACCATCGAGCACTGGATCGGCGGGAAGGCGACGGCCCCGACGCCAGGACGTCGCGGCCCGGTGTGGAACCCCGCGACCGGCGATCGGCAGGCCGAGGTGATGCTGGCCGGCGCCGCCGAGGTGGACATCGCCGTCCAGGCGGCGCGGGCGGCCTTCGAGGAGTGGCGCGAGGGGTCGCTCACCCGACGCGCACGGCTGCTGTTCAGGTTCCGCGACCTCCTCGAGCGCTACGAGGACGACCTGGTCGCGATCGTGTCCCGGGAGCACGGCAAGGTGCCCGCCGACGCGCGCGGAGAGGTGGTGCGCGGCCGCGAGGTCGCGGAGTTCGCCTGCGGTATCCCGCAGCTGCTCAAGGGGGAGTACTCCGACCAGGTCTCGGGCGGCGTCGACTCGTACTCGTTCCGGCAGCCGCTCGGCGTGTGCGCGGGCATCACGCCGTTCAACTTCCCCGTCATGGTCCCGCTGTGGATGCACCCGGTCGCCATCGCGTGCGGGAACACCTTCGTGCTCAAGCCCAGCGAGCGCGACCCGTCGGCGTCGGGCCGGGTCGCCGAGCTCTACGCGGAGGCCGGGTTGCCCGACGGCGTGTTCAACGTCGTCCACGGCGACCGGGAGGCGGTCGACGCCCTGCTCGACCACCCGGACGTCGCCGCCGTGTCGTTCGTCGGGTCGACGCCGGTCGCCCGCCACATTCACGGGCGCGCCACAGCCGCGGGCAAGCGCGTGCAGGCGCTGGGCGGTGCGAAGAACCACGCCGTCGTGCTGCCGGACGCCGATCTCGACGACGCGGCCGAGCAGATCACCGCCGCGGCCTACGGGTCCGCCGGCCAGCGTTGCATGGCGGTCTCCGCCGTGGTCGCCGTGGGATCGGCGGGAGATGGCCTCGTCGACCGGCTGGGTGAGCGGGCCCGGGCGATACGGGTCGGTCCTGGTGCTGCGCCGGACAGCGAGATGGGACCGGTGGTCACGGCGGACTCGCGCGAGCGGGTCCTCGACTACGTGGCGCGCGGCGCGCGGGCCGGGGCCAGGCTCGTGGTGGACGGCCGCGGCCTCGTCGTGCCGGGGCACGAGCAGGGGTTCTTCGTGGGGCCGTGCCTGTTCGACCGGGTCACCCCCGACATGGACGTCTACCGCGACGAGATCTTCGGCCCCGTGCTCGTCGTGCTGCGCGCCGGGACGCTCGAGGAGGCGGTCGCCCTCGTCAACGCGAACCCCTTCGGTAACGGCACCGCGGTGTTCACCTCGAACGGCGGCGCGGCGCGTTACTTCCAGCGCGAGATCCAGGTCGGCATGGTCGGGGTCAACGTACCCATCCCGGTCCCGATGGCCTTCTACTCGTTCGGTGGCTGGAAGGCATCGCTGTTCGGCGACACCCATGTGCACGGCCCTGAGGGCGTCGACTTCTACACCCGCGGCAAGGTCGTCACCACCCGGTGGCGGCACGGTGCGCACGGCCAGGCTCCCCAGCCGCAGATGCACTTCCCCACGGCCGGCTAGACCACGGCTCCGTCGTCGGGCCCCGAGTCCGTCGGGGGCCGGTCCTTCATCCGCGCGATCAACGTCACGAACCCCCCGGTGAACGCCGCGATCGCGAGTACGGCGCTCCAGCCGCTCACCTCGTCCCAGCCGACGAGCGCCGCGCCGAAGAAATAGGCCGGACCGCCGAGCAGGCCGAGCCACGCCCACTTGGTCACGGCGTCGGTCCTGGGCAGCGGCGGCGGGGGCGGGGGCACGTAGTGGTCGCCGGCGTCGGGGCGCCCACCACGTGCGCGTGGAGTGCCCTCGGCGCCTTCGGTCCGGCCCGGCCCCGCGGGCGACGTGACGCCGTCGCCATCGGCCAGGTTCTCCTGCTCGGGCCAGCGGGGAAGCTCATCGTCGGGCTGGGCGTCGTACCTCGCGACGATCTCCTGCCACGCGGCGTCCTCGTCGTTGGTCGGGGCAGGTGGTTCACCCGCGCGATCCTCCAGCTCGGCACGCAGCTCGGGCAGCCGCGCGCCGAGCAGGGTGCGGGCCCGGCCCACCTGGCTCTTGTCGACCCACAGCCGGTCGAGGGGACGCTCGAAACGCCCGATCGCCAGGTCGGCGAGCGACCGCTGCGGGACGGGCACCGCATAGGCGGCGACGCCCGCGTCGCGCAGGGCCTCGAGCATCGCGTCGGCGAGCTGCGGGTCGAGGTCGGCGAGCGGCGCGTAGGCCGCCGCCTCCAGGCCGTTACCGCGGCCGGGCATCGCCACGTCAGCCCCCCGTGGCGGTGGGGGCCAGCCGGTGCACGAAGTCGAGGCTACCCGCGAAGATGCGTCCGGCGTCATGGTCGAGGGTCGCCACGTGGTAGCTGTCGGGGCAGAGCCGCTGCTCGACATCCGGCGAGGAGATCCTGGCCAGCAGCAACCGGACGCTTTCGGGTCCGACGACGTGGTCCTCGGTGCTGCGGAACACCAGGACGGGCTGGGTGACCCGTGGGAGGTCGTGCCGGGTCTGCTCCCACAGCCGGGTCAGGGAACGCAACGGCCCCAGTGGCACACGGTCGTAGGCGGCTTCCCGCACTCCGGGTTTCTTGATGTCATTCGCGATCCCGGGCACGGAGGGCACGATGTGCTGGAGCACCGGCAGCAGGCGGAGCAGGGGCCGCCCATCGAGGAGCGAGGGGTTGACGAGGACGAGGCCCGTCACTGCGGAGCCGTGCCGCTCGGCGAGCCGGAGGGCGAGCGTCCCGCCCATCGACAGGCCCATCACGAACACGGCGTCGCAGCGGGCTCGCAAGCCCTCGAACGCGCGGTCCAGCTCGGCGTACCAGTCCTCGGCGCGTGTCAGGGCCATATCCTGCCAGTGGGTGCCGTGCCCGGGCAGGCGTGGCAGGGCGACCGTCACGCCATGGTCGCCCAGGTAGTCCGCCCACGGGCGCAGCGCCTGCGGGCAGCCGGTGAACCCATGACACAGCAGCACGCCGACCGGACCCCCGTCGCGGTGCCAGGCCTCTGCGCCGGGCAGCAGCGACACGTCGACCCCCTCACGCTTGTCCTACGATTCGCCCGCATCGTCCCATGGCCCGACACGGGCGTACAGCGTTGCCCGTCGTGCGTTCGAACCCTAGGGTTCTAGAAGGTTAGGGAGGCAGCGGGTTGTTCTACGGACTGCTCAAGGTAATCCTCACCCCGATCTTGCGGGTGCTCTTTCGGCCCTGGGTGGAGGGTGCCGAGCACGTCCCGGAGGAGGGTCCGGCGATCATCGCCGGCAACCACCTGTCCTTCTCCGACCATTTCCTGATGCCCATGATGCTGCCCCGCAAGGTGACCTTCCTGGCCAAGTCGGAGTACTTCACCGGTCGTGGTCTCAAGGGGCGCCTGACCGCCGCGTTCTTCACCGGGGTCGGTCAGCTCCCCGTCGACCGCTCGGGCGGCCGGGCGAGCGAGGGGGCGTTGCAGACGGGCCTGCGGGTGATCGGGGGCGACCACCTGCTGGGCATCTACCCGGAGGGCACCCGCTCACCCGACGGACGGCTCTACCGCGGCAAGACCGGCGTCGCGCGGATGGCGCTCGAGGCGCGTGTGCCGGTGATCCCCTGCGCGATGATCGGGACGAACAAGATCCAGCCGCCCGGCAAGATCATTCCCAAGATCATGCGGGTGGGCATCCGTTTCGGGGCGCCGCTCGACTTCTCGCGTTACGAAGGTCTCGAGGGCGATCGGTTCGTCCTGCGCTCCATCACCGACGAGATCATGTACGCCCTCATGGAGCTCTCCGGGCAGGAGTACGTCGACATCTATGCCACGAGGGCCAAGGCCGAAATCGTCCGGGCGAAGAGGGCCGGGCACAAGGCTGCGGAGCGCCCCGGGGACGCAGGCGGGCAGCGGTCCGGTCGCGGGCCCGCGGGCGGCGCCGATCCGGAGGGCGGGCGCCGGCTGGAGCGCAGCACCGGGCACGCCGAGTCGTCCACGGTTGACTAGCCGATGGGCTTCGAGGCCCCGCTCTGGCGCGCCCTGAGCGTTTACCGGGTCCTCGCCCTCGGGTACGTGATCGTGCTCTACGCGCCGTCGGCGGGCGACTACCTGCATCCGGTGGGCGGGGCGGCCGTCCTCGCGTTGATGGCCGCCTGGACGGCCGTGACGGCCTTCGCGTACCGCAGGGGGAGCGGCCGCACGTGGCCGGTGCTGGCGGCCGACATCTCGGTGGGGGCCGCCGCCGTCCTCGTCACCCGGCTGGTCGACTCTCCGGAGCGGATCGAGGCCGGCGCATCGACCCTGCCCTCGATCTGGTCGGCCGCGCCCGTACTCGCGTGGGCGATCAAGGGTGGCTGGCAGGCCGGCGCGGCCGGCGCGGCGATCATCGCCGTCGCGGACCTGGTCGAGCGCCAGCGGCTCACCCCCGACACGGCGCACAACATCGTCCTGCTGCTGGTCGCGGGCACGGTCATCGGGTACCTCACCGACGTGGCGCGCAGGGGTGAGCTGACCCTGGCGCGCGCACTTCAGGTGGAGGCCGCGACCCGGGAGCGGGAGCGGCTCGCCCGGGACATCCACGACAGCGTGCTGCAGGTCCTCGCACTCGTGCAGCGGCGCGGTGCGGAGATCGGCGGGGAGGCCGCGAGGCTGGGGCGACTCGCGGGCGAGCAGGGCGCGGCGCTGCGGGCGCTCGTCACCGCGAGCCGCGACGCCGACACGGCGGCCACAGTGCTCGGACCTGCGCGGGCCGGCACGGAGATCGACCTGCGGTCGCTGCTCAAGCGCCAGGCGTGCGCAGCGGTCACGGTGTCCGGGCCGGCCACGCCCGTGCTCTTGCCCCCGGGCCAGGCCCGCGAGCTGGCCGCCGCGGTGGCGGCGGCACTGGATAACGTCGGCCTGCATGCCGGGCCAGGGGTGCACGCCTGGGTGCTCGTCGAGGACGATCCAGGCGGCATCGCCGTGAGCGTGCGCGACAACGGGCCAGGCATCCCGGCGGGCCGCCTCGAAGCGGCGGAGGCCGAGGGGCGGCTCGGCCTCACCCAGTCGATCCGAGGCCGCCTCACGGACCTCGGCGGCACGGCGGTCGTCACGTCGATGCCGGGGGAGGGGACCGAGGTTGAGTTGCGGCTCCCGCGTACGGCCGGTCCTTAGCCTCTTCTGGCACTCTTCTGGTATGGGCGAGCCAAGCGGCGATGATCGAGGGAGCCGATCTGCAGCCGTCCGTGTGATGGTCGTCGACGACCACCCGATGTGGCGTGACGCGGTGGCCCGCGACCTCGCGGAGGCCGGGTACGAGGTCGTGGCCACGGCGGGTGACGGCGCCCAGGCTGTGCGCCTGGCCCCCGCCGCACGCCCCGACGTGGTGATCCTCGATCTGCAGATGCCCGAGCTGCCCGGGGTCGAGGTGACCGCCCGGCTGGTGGCCGCCGACCGCGACGTCCGGGTGCTGGTGCTTTCCGCGAGCGGGGAGCAGGAGGACGTCCTGGAGGCGGTCAAGGCCGGTGCCACCGGCTATCTCGTGAAGTCGGCCAGCCGCGAGGAACTCGTGACGGCGGTGCGGCGCACGGCTGATGGCGACCCGGTGTTCACCCCGGGGCTCGCGGGGCTGGTGCTCGGAGAGTACCGGCGGATCGCCGCCACCCCGGCTCTGGACGGCTCGGCCGCTGCGGCGCCGCGCCTCACCGAGCGTGAGACGGAGGTGCTGCGGCTGGTCGCGAAGGGCCTGTCCTACCGCCAGATCGCGGGCCGTCTGGTGCTGTCGCACCGGACGGTTCAGAACCACGTGCAGAACACCCTGAACAAGCTGCAGCTGCACAACCGGGTAGAGCTGGTGCGCTACGCGATCGAGCGCGGACTCGACGACTGACTCGACGACTGCCAACAGGGTGGGGATTACGGGCTCTCGCCGGGTGGCCGGCTGGCGTGGGCCCGGCGCAGCCGTCCGAGCACCAGAGGGTCGATGCGGCCCCGCACGAGACGCTCCTCGAGGTTCTCGATGCCGGCCCACGAGGCGAGTGCGGCGTCCAGGTCGCCGGCGGCGTGGCCGAGGCCGGTCAAGCGGTCCCTGACCTCCTGGGAGAGCGCCCCGTCGAGGCGCAGCAGGCTCGCGGGATCGGGCCGGCCGAAGTACAGCTCGTGCAGCTCCAGCAAGCGTCCCAGCTCGTCGACCGGAGCCTCGTGGTCGTCGACACGGAGGTCCACGAGGACGTCGCTGCCACCGCCGTACCCGCTGTCCGGGCTCACCACGAGTAGCGCCGCGCTCTGCCGCCCCCTACGGTCACCCCCTGCCGTGTCACCCGCCGCGAGTGCCGCGAGCAGGCGCGTCGCCAGCGGCGTGGCGGAGTCGGCGCCCTGCCAGGCGGTCTCCATCGCGTCGAGGACCTCGGGGCCTACGAGGATGTTCCCCTGTGCGGCATAGGCCCGGCCGGTGCGCCCACCCGCCCAGGGGTGGCACCCGCTGCCGGTGAAGCTCGCGGCCCTGCCGTGCCGATCGACCACGCCGAGCTGGCGTACGTCCCGGCGGGCGTCGGGTGCGGTGAGAGCGTCGACGGTCGCACCGGCCGAATGGCCCTCGCGGAGCATGCGCAGGCCTTCCGGGCGGTAGGTGAGGTTGGCGTAGGACTGCGTGGCGAGTGCGCCCGTACCCGCCTCCGCCGCCGGGACGGCGGCCCCCACCGCGAGGAACTTCGACGCGACAGCGACGCCCCAGCTCGATCCGTCGTCGCCGCGTGCCACGATCGAGAACGTCATGGCTGGTCACTCTAGCGACCACCGATCGCCGGGCGTCGAGCTGACCGGCCGGTAGCCGGTAGGTTCGGAGAGACCGGTTCCTGCCCTTGGCGGCGCTCCCGAGCGGGTCGGCCGAGCAGGTTGGGCGAGCAGGTTGGCCGAGCATCGCGAGTCCATCGAAGACTGACTGCACGAAGGGAACTGCATGCGCGTCGGAGTGCTGACCGGTGGGGGTGACTGCCCCGGTCTCAACGCCGTCATCCGCGCTGTCGTCCGCAAGGGCGTGTCGCGGTACGGCTATGACTTCGTCGGGTTCCGGGACGGCTGGCGGGGGCCGCTCGAGGCCGACATGAAGCCTCTCGACATTCCGGCGGTGCGGGGGATCCTGCCCAGGGGAGGCACCATCCTCGGCTCCTCCCGGACCAATCCCCTCAAGGTCGAGGGCGGCGTCGAGCGCATCCGGGAGAACCTCGCGACGCTCGGGGTGGACGCCCTCATCGCCGTGGGGGGCGAGGACACCCTCGGCGTCGCCACGCGGCTCCACGAGGAGGGCGTGCAGGTCGTCGGTGTGCCCAAGACGATCGACAACGACCTCAACGCCACGGACTACACGTTCGGCTTCGACACCGCGGTCAACATCGCGACCGAGGCCATCGACCGCCTGCACACGACGGCGGAGTCCCATCACCGGGTGCTCATCGTCGAGGTCATGGGGCGGCATGCGGGCTGGATCGCGCTGCACTCCGGGCTCTCCGGGGGGGCGAACGTGATCCTCATCCCCGAGGTGCACTTCGATCTCGAGCAGGTGTGCACGTGGGTGCAGAGCCGCTTCCGCACCAATTACGCGCCGATCATCGTCGTCGCCGAGGGTGCCACGCCCAGGGAGGGGCAGATCGCCCGCCCGGGCGGTGAGCTCGACGCCTTCGGCCACCTCCGGCTCGGCGGGATCGGCGAGCTGCTCGCGGGTGAGATCGAGAAGCGCACCGGTCAGGAGGCCCGTACCACGGTCCTCGGCCACATCCAGCGGGGCGGCACCCCCACGGCGTTCGACCGCTGGCTCGCCACCCGCTTCGGCCTGCACGCGATCGACGCCGTGCACGACGCCGACTGGGGCGTCATGGTGGCGCTGCGCGGGACGGACATCGTCCGCGTGTCGTTGCGCGAGGCGACGGCGGAGATCAAGACCGTCGACCCCCGGCTCTACGCGGAGGCCGAGGTCTTCTTCGGCTGATCGGCGGACCGTGCGTGCGCGCGACACCCGGAGGGTACTGCGCTGCGCGGCGGGGGGCCATCGTTACGCTCGTGGCCGTGGATTCCCTCGACGCCTGGCGGTCAGTGCCGGCTGCCCAGCAGCCCGGGTGGCCCGATGCTGAGGCGCTGCATGCCGCGGTCGCCGACCTGTCCTCGTTCCCTCCGCTGGTGTTCGCGGGCGAGTGCGACCGGCTCAAGGCGGAGCTCGCCGCCGTGGCGCGGGGGGAGGCGTTCCTGCTGCAGGGCGGAGACTGTGCCGAGACCTTCTCCGGTGTCAGCGCCGACGCGCTGCGCAACAAGCTCAAGACCATCCTGCAGATGGCGGTCGTGTTGACCTACGCCGCGAGCGTGCCGGTGGTGAAGGTGGGCCGGATCGCGGGGCAGTTCGCCAAGCCGCGGTCGCGCCACACCGAGGTCCGGGGCGACGTCGAGCTGCCGGCCTACCGCGGCGACGCGGTCAACGGCTTCGCCTTCACCTCGCCAGGCCGTACCCCCGATCCGGGGCGCCTGGTGCGGGCCTATCACGCGTCCGCGGCGACGCTCAACCTGGCGCGGGCCTTCACCAAGGGCGGGTACGCCGACCTGCGGCAGGTGCACGCGTGGAACCAGGACTTCGTGCGGGCCAGCGCCGCGGGGCAGCGCTACGAGCGGCTGGCCGGCGAGATCGACCGTGCGCTGACGTTCATGCGGGCCTGCGGCGCCGATCCGGAGGAGTTCCACACCGTCGAGTTCTACGCCAGCCACGAGGCGCTGCTGCTGGACTACGAGGCGGCCCTGACCCGTGTCGACTCCCGCACCGGGCTGCCCTACGACGTGTCAGGGCACTTTCTCTGGATCGGGGAACGCACCCGCCAGCCCGATGGGGCACACGTCGAGTTCGCCCGCCGGATCCGCAATCCGATCGGGGTGAAGCTCGGACCCACGGCGACCGCCGACGAGGTGCTCGCGCTCATCGACCGCCTCGACCCCGACCGTGAGCCGGGGCGGCTGACCTTCATCACCCGGATGGGCGCGGGCAACGTCCGCGATGGCCTTCCACCGCTGCTCGAGAAGGTCACCGCGTCGGGGGCGAGGGTCGCGTGGGTGTGCGATCCCATGCACGGCAACACCTTCGAGGCCCCGAGCGGCCACAAGACCCGCCGTTTCGACGACGTGCTGGACGAGGTCACGGGGTTCTTCGAGGTGCACCGCGGGATGGGCACGCATCCGGGCGGCATCCACGTCGAGCTCACCGGCGTCGACGTCAGCGAGTGCGTCGGGGGCGGTGACGAGATCGTCGAGAGCGACCTGCCCCATCGTTACGAGACCACCTGCGATCCCCGGCTCAACCGTCGCCAGTCACTCGATCTGGCGTTCCTCGTCGCCGAGATGTACCGGGAGCACTGAATGCTCGTCGACCTGCGTAGCGATACCGTCACGCGACCCACCCCTGCGATGCGCAAGGCCATGGCCGAGGCCGAGGTAGGTGACGACGTCTACGGCGAGGACCCCACCGTCCGCTCGCTGGAGGAGCGGGTCGCGGCGCTGTTCGGCTTCCCGGCGGCCCTCTACGTCCCGAGCGGGACGATGGGCAACCAGATCTCGTTGCGGCTGCTCGTGCGGGCTGGGCAGGAGTTGCTCGCCGACGCCGACGCGCACGTCGTCACCTACGAGGGTGGGGGGCTGGCGGCCCACGGCGGCGTGCAGGCACGTACGCTGGTCTCCGCCCGCGGGCTGCTCGCTCCCGAAGAGGTCGCGGCCCAGGTCAGGCCACCGGCGTGGCACATGGTGCGGACCGCCGTGGTGTCTGTGGAGAACACCCACAACCGGGGTGGCGGGGCGGTGTACCCCCTCGACCGGCTGCGCGGGCTGCGCGATGTGGCTGCGAACGCCGGAGCGGCGCTGCACTGTGACGGCGCGCGGATCTGGAACGCCCACGTGGCGACGGGGACTCCGCTACCGGCCTACGGCGAGCTGTTCGACACCATGTCGGTCTGCCTGTCCAAGGGGCTCGGCGCGCCCGTGGGCTCCGTCGTGCTGTGCAGCGCCGAGGCGCGGGAGGCCGCCTGGGAGCTCCGGCACCAGCTCGGCGGGAACATGCGCCAGGCCGGGATCATCGCCGCCGGCGGCCGCCACGCCCTGGACCACCACGTCGAGCGGATCGTCGACGACCACGCGCGGGCGGGGCAGCTCGCCGCGGCGTTGGGCGCGGAGCGCCCCGAGACCAACATCGTGCTGCTCGACGTGCCGGACGCGCCCGCGTTCGCTGGACGCTGCCGTGAGCAGGGTGTTCTCGTCGCGCCGTTCGGGCCCGGCCGGATCCGCCTCGTGACACACCTCGACGTCGACGACGCCGGGGTCGAGCACGCCATCAAGGTGCTGGGCATGGCACTCGGCCGGTGAGCGTGCGGCCGGGGGGCCGGGCCTGCGCAGGCCGGCCTGGACGGTGTCAGTCGCCGCCGGAGGGCTGTTCGACGAGCTGGGCCAGGTAGAGCGCTTCGCCGAGCGCGTCGAGCAGCTCGAGCTGGGTTTCGAGGTAGTCGATGTGCTGCTCCTCGTCGGCGAGGATCTGCTCGAAAATCCGCGCCGAGGTGATGTCGCCTCTGGACCGCATTACTTCGACACCACGGCGGAGCCGCTCGATGGCCGCCACCTCGATCTGCCGGTCGGCGTCGAACATCTCCCGTAGGGTCTGGCCGACGCTCAGCGGGAACAGCCGCTGGTAGTTGGGCAGCCCTTCCAGGAACAGGATGCGTTCGGTGAGCCACTCCGCGTGGCGCATCTCGTCGATGGCTTCGGCGCGGGTGTGGCGGGCGAGCTTCACCCAGCCGCGGTGCTCCTGCATCTTCGCGTGCAGGAAGTACTGGTTGATCGCCGTGAGCTCGGCCGTGAGCTGCTCGTTGAGGAGCTCGACGACCTCCGGGTCACCCTGCATGGTCAGCCTCCCTGCACGTTCCGAGGGTGGGCCGAGGAACGAGCGCGCTACGGGATTGTCTCCAAGGCGATCATCGCATGCTCGGGAGCCTCGGACAGCAAGGCACAGACCCTGTCGACGCATGAGCCGCACCCGGTGCCCGCGCGACACCGGTCACCGATCTCCTCAACACTGCGCGCCCCGGCGGCGACCTCACGACGGATGTCGCGCTCGGTCACGCCGTGGCAGATGCAGACGTACATCGCAGGGACTCCGTTGGCAGCGTTCTTAGGAATCCCTAACCTAACTTAGGCGAGGCTTACCCGTCCAGGTGCGGCGGTCGGGCGCCGGAGCGCGTGCGGGGCCCGGGCCTCCGCGGCGGGCACCCTCCCGAGCAGCGGCGGGAGCTGCCGAACAGCCGACGCGAGGGCTCGCAGGTCGCCGTTCACCAACGCCTGGGCGCCGTCGCAGAGCGCGCTGTCGGGATGCGGGTGCACGTCCACGATGACCCCGTCGGCACCTGCCGCGATGGCCGAGCGGGACAGCGGGACCACGAGGTCGCGGCGCCCGCCCGCGTGCGAGGGGTCGGCGATCACGGGCAGGTGGGAGAGGCCGTGCGCCACCGGGATCGCGCTGATGTCCAGCGTGTTGCGTGTCGCGGTCTCGAAGGTACGGATGCCCCGCTCGCAGAGCACGATGTCGAGATTGCCGCGCTGCGCGATGTACTCCGCGGCCATCAGCCACTCCTCGACGGTCGCGGTCATCCCGCGTTTGAGCAGCACCGGCTTGCCGGTCGCCCCGACCGCCTGCAGGAGCGCGAAGTTCTGCATGTTCCGCGTGCCGACCTGGACCATGTCCGCGTAGGAGGCGACGAGCTCGACGTGGGCGGGATCCACGACCTCGGTGACGACCGGCAGCCCGGTCTCCTCGCGGACGTCGGCGAGGATCTCCAGCCCCCTCTTGCCGAGGCCCTGGAAGGCATAAGGCGATGTGCGCGGCTTGAACGCACCCCCGCGCAGCAGCGTCGCCCCCGCCGCGCGGGCCATGATCGCGGCCTCGAGGGTCTGCTGCGGCGACTCGATCGCGCACGGGCCCGCGATCAGCGTGAAGGTGTCCGGGCCGATGGGCACCCCGCCCACGTACACCGTGGTCATGTCCGGGTGGTTCTGCCGGCTCACCAGCTTGTAGGGCGTCGAGATGGGCAGCACGTCGCTGACCCCCGGCATCGCCCGCAGGTTGAGGGTGTGGAAGAGCTCGACGTCACCCACCAGGCCGACGATCGTCCGGGTCACACCGCGACTCACGAAGGCCTCGCCACCCGACGACTCCACCCGTGCGACCACGGCGTCGACGTCGGAGGACGACGCATCCGTGCTCATGACCACGACCATCTGCGTTCTCCTCGGAAATGCCGAGAGCCCCGGGTCGGTCGACCCGAGGCTCTGATCAGCGGGAGTGGCCTAGACCTGTTCAGCGCTGGCCTGGCTGCCCGCCCGAGAGGCCTCGGGCACAGCGCCATAAAAGAACCAGCTACCTGCGGTCGGCACGAGGTAAACACTAGCGCACCGCCGGACGCGCTCGCGCTCCGATCCCCGTACCGCCTCCGGCCACAGCCCGGGGATGTGCGGCGCTCACAGCGCAGGGGCCGGTGTGGCCGGGCCCGGACTGTCTGGGACGATGCAGCCTATGGCGGCTTCCGGACAGGGGCAGGAGCCCGGCCCGGTCTCTGCCGGCACGAGGCTTCCGCCCGGACAGGCCGCTGCGCGGAACTGGCCGGTCGTGCACTACGGCCCGGTGCCGAAGTTCAAACCCGCGACCTGGGACTTCCAGGTCTTCGGGGCCACGGGCTCGGGTCAGGTCAGGCGCTTCGACCACGAGGAGTTCTTCGCGCTTTCCCGGTCGGTCATCCGCGCGGACATGCACTGCGTGACGAAGTTCTCCGTCCTCGACGTGACGTGGAGCGGCATCCCGGCCGCGGCCATCCTGGCGGCCGCCCCCCCGGCGCCCGACGTGTGCTATGTCATGGTGTTCGCGGAGTACGGCTACAGTGCGAACATCCGGATCAGCGACTTCGCGGCCGGCCAGACACTGTTCGCGACGCACCGTGAGGGCGAGCCGCTCACCCCCGAGACGGGCTTTCCCCTGCGCCTCGTCGTCCCCCACCTCTACGCGTGGAAGGGGCCGAAGTGGGTACGCGGCGTGGAGTACCTCACGCGCGACCGTCGCGGATTCTGGGAGGAGCGCGGCTACCACAATGTGGGCGATGTGTGGCGTGCCCAGCGCTACGCCTACCAGGAGGCGCCGGGCGAGGGGCCCGAGTTCTGAGCCGTGATCAACGCCATCGACGTCGAGCTGCGTGCCGGTCCCCGTCTCCTCCTCGAAGCCTCATCTTTCCGGGTACGCCCGGGAGACCGTGTCGGCCTCGTGGGGCGCAACGGTGCAGGTAAGACGACGCTCGCCAGGGTGCTCGCGCACGAGGCGCTGCCGACGGGCGGCACGGTGTCCCGCAACGGCGAGGTCGGCTACCTCCCCCAGGACCCGCGTACCGGTGACATGGAGGTCCGCGCCCGCGACCGCATCCTTTCGGCCCGCGGGCTCGACGAGGTGACGCGGCAGATGCGCGACGCGGAGCGCCGGATGGCTAGCGCGGTCGACGGGACGCGGGACGCGGCGATGCGCCGCTACGGGCGCCTGGAATCGGAGTTCATCGCCCGGGGCGGCTATTCCGCCGAGGCCGAGGGAGCCTCCATCTCGTCGAGTCTCGGGCTCCCCGAGCGCGTGCTCGATCAGCCGCTTCGCACGCTGTCCGGAGGGCAGCGCCGGCGCGTCGAGCTGGCCCGGATCCTGTTCAGCGGTGCCACCACGCTGCTGCTCGACGAGCCCACCAACCACCTCGACGCCGACTCGATCAGCTGGCTCCGGGACTTCCTGCGCTCACACCGGGGCGGCCTCGTCGTGATCAGCCACGATGTGAGTTTGCTCGAGCGCACGGTCAACCGGGTCTTCCATCTCGACGCCACAAGGTCGGCCCTGGACGTCTATAACGTCGGCTGGCGGGCCTACCTCACCGAACGGGCCGCCGACGAGCAGCGTCGGCGCCGCGCGCGGGCCAACGCGCAGAAGCAGGCGTCCGCGCTGATGGCCCAGGCCGACCGGATGCGCGCGAAGGCGACCAAGGCCAAGGCCGCCAAGAGCATGCAGCGCCGCGCGGGGCGGCTGCTCTCCGACCTGCCCGACACGCGCCGCCGGGAGAAGGTCGCGAAGCTGCGGTTCCCCGAGCCCGCCCCGTGCGGCAGGACGCCGCTGTCCGCGGCCGGACTGACGAAGTCCTACGGCTCACTCGAGGTCTTCTCGGGCGTCGACCTCGCGGTGGACCGCGGCTCCCGGGTCGTGGTCCTCGGCCTCAACGGCGCAGGCAAGACCACGCTCCTGCGCCTGCTCGCGGGGCTCGAGCCCTCCGATGCGGGCACGGTGCTGCCCGGCCACGGCCTCGTGCTCGGCTACTACGCCCAGGAGCACGAGATTCTCGACCTCGACGTGACGGTGAGGGACAACATGCGCGCGGCGGCGCCCCACCTCACCGATGCGGACCAGCGGGGGGTCCTCGGGTCCTTCCTGTTCTCGGGTGACGCGGTCGACCAGCCCGCCGCCACCCTTTCCGGAGGGGAGAAGACCCGGCTGAGCCTCGCCACCCTCGTCGTGTCACGCGCGAACGTGCTGCTTCTCGACGAGCCGACGAACAACCTCGACCCCGCCAGCCGCACGGAGGTGCTGGCTGCGCTGCGGTCCTATCGCGGGGCCGTAGTGCTGGTCACCCACGACGAGGGAGCCGTCGAGGCGCTCACACCGGAGCGGCTGATCCTGCTGCCCGACGGGGTGGAGGACCTCTGGGGCGACGATTACGCCGATCTGGTGGCCCTCGCATGACCGGTATGGGTGGCCACGAACGCTCGTACGAGTGATCATGGGAGCACATGCACCTTCGCATGAGGAGGCACGTGTGGCCGAGACTCTG
>JBOHCZ010000258.1:0-2530 GCA_050699195.1 Streptomycetales bacterium | reverse complement strand
TACCTGCGCTTCGCCGACCTGCCGGGCTTCCTCGGGGGCGCGCTGGTCGTCGCCTTCCCGAGCCAGGCCGAGGGCTTCGGTCTGCCGGCCCTCGAGGCGATGGCCTGCGGGGCGCCCGTGCTGGCCGCCCGCAGGCTGTCACTGCCCGAGGTCGGCGGTGACGCCGTGGCCTACGCCGAGCCCGACGAGCGGAGCATCGCCACGGTGCTGCGCGAGCTGCTCGACGACGACGACCGCAGGTCCGCCCTGTCCGGCGCCGGGGTCCGACGGGCCCGCGGGTTCACCTGGGACGCCTCCGCCCAGGCCCATCTGGCGTCCTACGAGCGGGCCTTCGCCGAGGCCGGCGCCGGTCGTGTCACCGTGCCGGAGTAGCCGCCGCATGCTGCCGGACCAGCCGCCGCGATGACCGCCGCAACGGGGACCGCCGGAGTGACCGAGGCGGTTCTCCTCGTGGGCGGGAGGGGGACCAGGCTTCGCCCGCTCACGCTGGACACCCCCAAGCCGATGCTGCCGGTGGCCGGCACACCGTTCCTCGCCCATCAGCTTGCCCGCGCGAGGGGGGCCGGCGTGCGCCACCTGGTGCTCGCCACCTGGTACCAGGCGAGGGTGTTCGAGGAGTACTTCGGCGACGGCGCCGCGCTGGGTCTCGAGCTCGACTACGTCACCGAGGAGACGCCGCTGGGCACCGGGGGCGCGATCCGCAACGTGGCGGAACGGCTGCGATCCGGCCCGGACGATCCGGTGCTGGTGCTCAACGGTGACATCCTCTCCGGAGTCGACCTCGGCGCGCTCCTCGACGGGCACCGGGCCCGCGGGGCGGACGTCACGCTGCATCTCACCCGTGTCGAGGATCCCCGGGCGTTCGGTCTGGTGCCCACCGATGCGGGGGGCCGGGTGCTGGCCTTCCTGGAGAAGCCCAGCCCGGAGCAGCTCTCCGCCGGCTCGTCAGCCGGAGCCGTCACCGACCAGGTGAACGCCGGCTGCTATGTGTTCCGGCGCTCGCTGATCGACGAGATCCCGGCGGGCTGCGTCGTCTCCGTCGAGCGCGAGACCTTCCCCGGCCTGCTCGCCGCGGGGGCCCGCGTGCACGGCGTCACCGACACCTCGTACTGGCTGGACGTCGGCACGCCCGCCACCTTCGTCCGCGCTTCCTGTGACCTGGTGCTCGGGCATGCCCGCTCGCCACTGCTGCCCGCCGCCCCGGGTGACGCCCTCGTGCTGCCCGGAGCCCGGGTGGCTCCCGACGCCAAGCTGACCGGGGGCACGACCGTGGGGGCGGGTGCGGAGATCGGCGCGCGAGCGCTGGTGGAGGGCAGCGTCGTGTTCGACGGCGCGGTGGTCGGCGAGGGCGCCGAGGTGCACAGGTCGGCCGTGGGGCGGGGGGCGGTCATCGGCGCCGACAGCGTGCTCGAGGGTGTGACGGTCGGGGACCGCGCGAGGATCGGACCCGGCAACCAGCTGCTCGGGGCCGAGCGGGTCTGGTGCGACGCCGCGATCCCCCCAGGGGCCATCAGGTTCGCGTGAGCCGCCTCCGGTGTCGCGCCCCGGTGTCGCCACCGGGGCGCGCATCGCTCACCCGCCCTGCGGCTCCGGGGCGTCGGTCTGCGGGAACTGCTGCAGGAAGTCGCCGATCGCTGCACCGCTGACCTTCTCGCAGAGCAGCCGCTTGCCGCCGTCCGAGGCGGTCCAGTGCGACATCCCGACGTGCGTGCCCTGCGGGAAGTCCCCGTACGAGGGATCCCAGGCGGAGACGATGAACTTGCCGGTCTTCGGGTCGCTCGGGAGCTTGTCCGCGAGTCCTTCAAGGTCGGTGAGCTGCTCGCCCTGGACGGTGCTGTCGTACCACACCACCGTGTAGCCGTGTTCGAGGTTGTGGACCAGGTTCTCGATCCGCGGCCGGTCCTTCGCCGTGTAGAAGTGGCGCTCGAACGGCGCCCAGACGGCGTAGTGCTTTCCGAAGGACGGCGGCACCGTGGCGTAGTCGACGGTGGTCTCGCCGGGGTTGTCGGTGTTCGGCCCGACGTGGACGCCCGTCCCCGACGCCTTGTCGGTGAGGACGTCGCCGCACCCGGCCTGCCCGGCGGCCACGCCGAAGGTGGAGAGAGGCTTGTCGGCCGGGTCGTTCAGGCTCTTCATCAGCGCGGGGACGGCCGCCGCCGCGATGAGCCCCAGACCCAGCACCACCGCGATCCCGATGAAGAGCAGGGTCTTGCGGCGCTCCGTCGCGCGCTGCCGCCGCCGCATCTCCTCGACCTTCTGGCGGCGCTGCTTCGCCGACTGCTTCGCCTTGCTGGTCACGTGACCTCTTTCGTCGTGACGGGCTGGTGGATTCTACGGACTCTCCGGGGTGCCGCGCGAGCCGCTGGGTGGGCCGTAGGCCAGACTGGAGGGCGTGCGAGAGCTGTCCCGCCGGTGGCGGCCGGGGCGCCAGGTCGACGTTCACCTCACGATGGGCACGCTACGCCGCGGCGCCGGTGACCCGGCGTACCGGGTGGCGGCCGACGGCGCGGTGTGGCGCACCGCCCGGACG
>JBOHCZ010000257.1:0-4107 GCA_050699195.1 Streptomycetales bacterium | reverse complement strand
GGCCGCAAGCACATCACGGAGTCCGCCAACGCCTCGCTGAAGCGCCTCCAGACCGACTACGTCGACCTCTACCAGGCCCATCGCTACGACTACGCGACGCCGCTCGAGGAGACGATGCAGGCCTTCGCCGACATCGTCCGGCAGGGCAAGGCCCTCTACATCGGGGTGTCGGAGTGGCGGGCGCAGGAGATCAGCGCCGCTGCCGAGCTCGCGCGCGAGCTGCGTGTCCCGCTGATCTCGAACCAGCCGCAGTACAACATGCTGTGGCGGGTGATCGAGGCCGAGGTCGTTCCCACCTGCGAGGAGCTGGGCATCGGCCAGATCGTCTGGTCTCCGATCGGCCAGGGCGTGCTCACGGGCAAGTACCAGCCGGGTGCGGCTCCGCCGCGCGGGTCACGGGCTGCCGACGAGGCCGGCGCCGGCTTCATCGCCCGCATGCTGACCGGCGAGGTTCTCGGACGCGTCCAGCGGCTCGCGCCTGTGGCCGAGCAGGCCGGGCTCTCGCTCGCCCAGCTCGCCGTCGCCTGGACGCTGCAGAACACCAACGTGTCGGCGGCGATCATCGGCGCCTCGCGCCCCGACCAGGTGAACGAGAACGTCAAGGCCGCGGGCGTACGGCTGGATGCCGACGCGCTCAAGGCCGTCGACGAGATCCTCGACCCGGTCATCGAGCGGGACCCCGCGAAGACGGAGAGCCCCGCGCAGCGCCCTTGACGTCCACGCCGCCGGCCCGCATCCGGCAGCACTCAGCCCGCGGGGTGCAGGCTCATGGGGCCGTACACCACCTCGCCGTCGCGCAGCAGCGTCACCTGGTCGACGCCGAGGTCGAGCAGCACCCGCCACTGCTCGCCCACCCAGGTCTCGGCGTCGGCCTGGCTCTGGAACACCTCAGGCGGCGGCGCATGCGGGGCAACGGCCTCGCCGTCCTGAGTCTCGTACCGCCACGTCCAGGCCATCGAGTGCCGCCTCCTTGCTACCGCTTCTGCTGGCTTTCCCTGCCGCAGCCTACGTTCCGCCGCCGCCCAAGCTTTGACGTGGACGCGCCACCCGTGGTCCCATCCATATGACAACTGCATCCATGCCCTGCAGGGGAAGCCGGTCCGAGTCCGGCGCTGACCCGCAACCGTAGGCCGCCCGCGAGTGCTCGCTCGCGCCGGCGGTGAGCCGGAGCACCTGTCGGGCGTGCGGGCGGCTCCAGACATCCGTCGAGGTCTACGGGACGGAGCCCGGCCATCGGTTCGAGCCGCCCCCGCAGGGACCGCCCGCGGGGGTGTTCGCGTACGTGGTGCCGGGGTCCGTCACGGACCGCTCACCGAGAGGCCACGCATGACCGTGACCCTGTCATCAGCGCCGTCAGCGCCGTCAGCGCCGTCAGCGCCATCGACCCGGACACCCACCCCGCCGGCCCCGGGATGGGCACGGCGGTTCGCCGCGGCGGCCGCCGTTGCCGGGCTCCCCCTCCTCACCGGTTTCACGGGCCTGCCCACGGCCGCGCTTCCCGCGGCGGGCGGCCCGCCGGGGACCTACGCCGGCTCCCCGTCCCCGGAGTCCACGGCCGGCGGTACGACCTACCGGTACTGGTCGTTCTGGCAATGGAAGAGCGCGGACCAGGCGGGGAAGTGGGTCTTCGCCAAGGTCGGGCCCGGCGAGAGCCGCCCCGCCGACGGCGCCGTGCAGGGCTGGCGGTTCACGGAGAGCGGCGCCAACGAGAGCGGCACGGCCCCCCGCAGCTCGGGGGACTTCTCGCGGATCTGCGGGGACACCCCCGCCCGCGGCGATGCCAAGCGCGTCGGCGTCGTCATCGACTACGGCACGGCAGCCGACGCCCCGGCAGGGCAGCGTCCGCCGCAGCCGCGGGAGAAGTGCGTGCAGGTGCAGCCCGAGGCGACGGCGGCGGACGTGCTGGCCGAGATCACCGCGCTGCGCTTCGACCAGGACAGGCTGATCTGCAGCCTCGGGGGTTACCCGCAGGGCGAGTGCGGCGCCGTGGCCGAGGGCTCCGGGAGCTCCGGCGCGAGCGGCGGCACCGGTGATGGGGGTGGCGCCCGGGCCGGCGAGGCGGCAGAGCCGGAGCGGGGACCGGCGCTCGGCCTGCTCGCCGGGCTCGTCCTCGTCGCGGTCCTCGGCGGCGCCGCCTGGCTGCGGGCGAGGAAATCCCGCCGTTGATCCGGACTGGGCTGATCCGGACTGGGCTGATCCGGAGTCAGCCGCCGCGCACCCTCCACCCGGGGGCGTGGTGGCTGTGGTCGCTCGGTCTCGCCGCGGCGGCCAGCCGGACGACGAACCCGCTCCTGCTGCTGCTCATCGTCGCGGTGACCGGGTACACCGTCGCGCACCGGCGGACGGACTCGCCGTGGGCCCGCTGCTACGCCGCGTTCCTCACGCTCGGCGTCGTCGTCATCGGGATCCGGGTGGTCTTCGGCGCGCTGTTCGGGATCGCGATCCCCGGCCAGGTGCTGATCGACCTCCCCGAGGTACCCCTGCCGGAATGGGCCGCCGGTGTGCGCATCGGTGGGCCGGTGACGGCCGAGGGGCTCGCGATGGCGGCGTACGACGGCCTACGCCTCGCGACCATGCTCGTCTGCCTGGGTGCGGCCAACGCGCTGGTCAGCCCGAACCGCCTGCTCCGCTGCCTGCCCGCGGCCCTCTACGAGGTCGGCGTCGCCGCGGTCGTCGCGATGACGCTCGCTCCCCAGCTCATCGCGCACGTGAGCCGGGTGCGTGCGGCACGGAGGCTGCGGGGCCGCCCGGACCGGGGCATCCGCGGCCTGCGCGGCGTGGCGATGCCCGTACTGGAGCAGTCCCTGGAACGGGCGCTCGAGCTGGCCGCCGCCATGGACGCCCGTGGCTACGGCAGGGCGGCGGGCGTGCCGCTCGGGGTGCGGCGGCTCACCGCCGGCATGGTCCTCGGCGGGCTGCTGGGGGTCTGCACCGGGGTGTACGGCCTGCTCGACGCCGGCTCACCGGCACCGTTCGGGCTGCCGCTGCTCACGGCGGGTGCGGCGGTGGCCGTCGCAGGCTTCGCGCTGAGCGGACGCCGCAGCCCCCGCACCCGTTACCGGCCCGACCCGTGGTCGGCGCCCGAGTGGGTGGTCAGCGCGACCGGCTGCGCGGCGGCCGCGGTGCTCATCGCCGCGGAGGCGTACGCGCCGACGGGACTGGCACCCCGCACGGTGCCCCTCGAGGTGCCGACACTGCCGGTGCTGCCCGCGATCGGGATCCTCGCGGGCCTGCTCCCCGCCTGGGCCGCCCCACAGACCGCGGAGGTGGCGGCGTGATCAGCTTCGAGCAGGTGGCGATCCGCTACCCGGACGCGCAACTGCCGGTGCTCTCGGGTGTGAACCTGCGGGTGCGTGAGGGCGAGCTCTGCCTCGTCGTCGGGCGCACCGGGTCGGGCAAGTCGACGTTGCTGCGGGCCGTCAACGGGCTGGTGCCGCACTTCACCGGCGGTCATCTCGCCGGGCGGGTGACCGTGGCGGGGCGGGACACCCGGACGCACCGGCCGCGCGACCTCGCCGACGTCGTCGGCATGGTCGGCCAGGACCCCAGGGCCGGGTTCGTCACCGACGTGGTCGAGGACGAGCTCGCCTACGGCATGGAGTCGCTCGGCCTTCCGGCCGACGTGATGCGCCGCCGCGTCGAGGAGACGCTCGACCTGCTCGGTCTCGCCGAGTTGCGCCGGCGGCCGCTGGCGGCGCTGTCCGCGGGCCAGCAGCAGCGCGTGGCGATCGGCGGCGTGCTCACCGTGCACCCGCGCGTGCTGGTGCTCGACGAGCCCACGTCCGCGCTCGACCCGCCGGCCGCCGATGACGTGCTCGCGGCCCTCCACCGGCTCGTCCACGACCTCGGCATCACCGTGCTGCTCGCCGAGCACCGGCTCGAGCGCGTGATCCAGTACGCCGACCGGGTCGTGCACGTCCCCGGGGCAGGGGGGCCCGTCGAGGCGGGCCCCCCTGCCGACGTGATGGCCTCCGCGCCCGTCGCCCCGCCGGTCGTCGAGCTCGGCAGGCTCGCCGGGTGGACGCCTCTCCCGCTCTCCGTCCGGGACGCGCGACGCGCGGCGCATGGCCTGCGGGTGCTGCTGCGGGACCGCGTGCCGCCCTCGCA
>JBOHCZ010000256.1:0-3701 GCA_050699195.1 Streptomycetales bacterium | reverse complement strand
GCCCGGTGGCCCGCGCGCGGCCCCAGGCATTCCCCAACCCGGCGGGGCAGCTCACCCGGCCCACCAGGTTGGCGCCTTGCCCACCAGGTCGGGGCCTTTCCGGCGGCGACGGAGCCGGAGTGCCCGGTGTCCCAACTACCGGATCGATGGAAAGAATAGGGCACAGACGTCGTTCGGCAAGGCCGCGAAATGATTGAATGCCCACGCGGTCGTCGTCAGATCAAGGCGTCAGATCGAGGCGACTGCCCGATGCGTGCTGGAGGATAAGTGGACCTGTCCCTGTCGACCCGAGCCGTGGGTGACCGAACCGTCGTAGCGGTAGGCGGCGAGATCGACGTCTACACCGCGCCCAAGCTGCGCGAGCAGTTGGTCGAGCTCGTCAACGACGGGTGCTACCACCTCGTCGTCGACATGGAGGGCGTTGACTTTCTCGACTCAACGGGTCTCGGCGTGCTGGTGGGCGGCCTCAAGCGGGTCCGGGCGCACGAGGGCACCCTGCGTCTGGTCTGTACGCAGGAGCGCATTCTCAAGATCTTCCGGATCACGGGTCTCACCAAGGTGTTCCCGCTCCATGACTCCGTTGATGAGGCAGTGGCGGCGACGGACTAATCGCAGAGACCCACATCAGCAGATGGCCACGGTTGAGCTGCGCTTCAGCGCCCTGCCCTCACACGTGCGCACCGCGCGCCTGGTCGCCGCCGCGGTCGCCCGTCGCGCGGGTGTCGATGAGTCGATCCTCGACGAGATGCGGCTGGCCGTCGGCGAGGCCTGCTCCCGTGCCGTCAGCCTGCACCGCCTGAGCCGGCCGGACGAGCCGGTCGTGGTGACCCTGGTGGACGAGTCGCGGCGGTTCTCGATCGAGGTGAGCGACTGCGTGCCCGCCGCCCCAGGGTGGAGCACGGACGCCGATGTCCCCGACGTCGATGGGGTTCCAGGTCTCGACACGCCGGACGAGATGACCGACGCGCTGCCGGGATCGATCGGCCTTGCCGTGATCAGCGGCCTCGTCGACGACCTCCACATCCGATCGGGTGCGGGCGGGGCCCGGATCCGCATGACCTGGCCGGCCCGAGCCGCCGTGCCTCCTCGCCTCCCCTAGGCTGAGAGACGCCTTGTTGCTGCGCGGGGGGTCGGTTTGGTTCGCTTGGTGACGCCTGCGTAGACTCCGAGCCCGCCTAGGTGTCTCCCGGTGCGGTGTGCCGCGCGGGGCCACACCCGGTCCCTCACCCCTGAGGCCGCCCCCGCGGTCGCCGCTCCGGCAGCGACTGCCGGGCGCGAAACTGCCCACCGTCAAGGAGGACGAATGTCCGGGCTCTACCTGGCCGCCGAGACCGGCGGGCCGGTATCGCTTGCGGGCGGCAACCTGATCTTCGTGGTCGTGGTGGCTGCCATCGCACTGGCCGCCCTCGGTCTCGCCATGTTCCTCGTACGCGAGGTGCTGGCCGCCGGCGAAGGCACCGAAACCATGAAGCGGATCGCGGCCGGCGTTCAAGAGGGCGCGGCCGCCTACCTCGCGCGGCAGTACCGCACCCTCAGCGTCTTCGCCGTGCTGGTGTTCTTCCTCCTGCTGCTGCTCCCCGCGGAGGACTGGAGCGAGAAGTTCGGCCGGTCGGTGTTCTTCCTCGTCGGCGCCGCCTTCTCCGCGATCACCGGCTACGCGGGCATGTGGCTGGCCGTGCGCAGCAACGTACGCGTCGCAGCCGCCGCCAACGAGTCTGGGATCAACCGTGCGATGCGGATCGCGTTCCGGACCGGCGGCGTCGCCGGCATGTTCACCGTCGGCCTCGGCCTGTTCGGCGCCGCGGTCGTCGTCTTCATCTACCGCGAGGACGCACCGCGCGTGCTGGAGGGCTTCGCGTTCGGTGCGGCCCTGCTCGCGATGTTCATGCGGGTCGGCGGCGGCATCTTCACCAAGGCCGCCGACGTGGGTGCCGACCTGGTGGGCAAGATCGAGAAGGGCATCCCCGAGGACGACCCGCGCAACGCCGCCACGATCGCCGACAACGTCGGGGACAACGTCGGCGACTGTGCCGGCATGGCGGCCGACCTCTTCGAGTCCTACGCCGTGACGCTGGTCGCGGCCCTCATCCTCGGAAAGGCGGCGTTCGGGACCGAGGGGCTGATCTTCCCGCTCATCGTGCCCGCCATTGGAGTGCTCACCGCGATGATCGGCATCTTCGCCGTGTCGCCGCGTGAGGGGGACCGGTCGGGCATGACCGCGATCAACCGCGGCTTCTTCATCTCCGCCGGGGTGTCGGCCGTGCTCGTCGCGGTCGCGGCCTTCGCGTACCTGCCCGGCAGCTACGCGCAGCTGAGCGGAGTGGGCAGAGGGGTCGCCGAACACAGCGGAAGCCCCCGGGTGCTCGCGATCAGCGCGGTGATCATCGGCATCGTGCTCGCCGCGATCATCCAGCAGCTCACCGGCTACTTCACGGAGACCGACCGCCGCCCGGTGCAGGACATCGGCAAGACCTCGCTCACCGGTCCCGCGACCGTGATCCTCTCGGGTGTCGCGATCGGCCTCGAGTCGGCGGTGTACACGGCGATCATCATCGCGGCCGCCGTCTTCGGCGCCTACCTGCTGGGCGGCGGTTCCATCGTGCTCGCGCTGTTCGCGGTCGCGCTGGCCGGCACCGGGCTGCTCACCACGGTCGGGGTCATCGTGGCGATGGACACCTTCGGGCCGGTCTCCGACAACGCGCAGGGCATCGCCGAGATGTCGGGCGACGTCGAGGGCGAGGGCGCCTCGGTGCTCCACGAGCTCGACGCCGTGGGCAACACCACCAAGGCCATCACCAAGGGCATCGCGATCGCCACGGCGGTGCTCGCCGCGACCGCGCTGTTCGGCTCGTTCCGGGACGCCTGGCGAAGCTCGGTCCTGGAGATCGCGAACAGCGGCTTCGATCTCAGTCAAGTCGGGCCGATGACCAATTTGAGCTTCAGCCTGGATATCTCCCAGCCGAGCAACCTCGTCGGCCTCATCATCGGCGCCGCCGTCGTGTTCCTCTTCTCGAGCCTCGCGATCAACGCGGTGTCCCGCGCCGCCGGCGCCGTGGTGTTCGAGGTGCGCCGTCAGTTCGCGGAGATCCCCGGGATCATGGAGGGCACCGGCAAGCCGGAGTACGGACGCGTGGTCGACATCTGCACGCGGGACTCCCTGCGCGAGCTCTCGACCCCGGGCCTGCTCGCCGTCATGGCGCCCATCGCGGTGGGTTTCGCGCTGGGCATCGGCTCCCTGGGGTCCTACCTCGCGGGCGCGATCGGCGCCGGTGTGCTGATGGCGGTGTTCCTCGCCAACTCCGGTGGCGCCTGGGACAACGCGAAGAAGATGGTCGAGGACGGCAACTACGGCGGCAAGGGCTCGGAGGCCCACGAAGCGACGGTCATCGGCGACACCGTGGGCGACCCGTTCAAGGACACCGCGGGTCCGGCGATCAACCCGCTGCTGAAGGTCATGAACCTGGTGGCCCTGCTCATCGCGCCCGCCATCGTTCAGTTCACCATCGGCCCGAATGCGAACGTGGGGCTGCGCATCGGGGTCGCGGTGCTCGCGGTGGGGACCATCGTCGCGGCCGTGTGGTACTCGAAGCAGAAGAGCATCGCCGTGAGCTCCGACGAGGCCGAGCCCGTGAAGGAGGAGCAGCCCCAGTCGTCATGACCGGACCCGGGCGGGCGCCGGTTCGAGCCGGTCAGCGATGCGG
>JBOHCZ010000255.1:0-3320 GCA_050699195.1 Streptomycetales bacterium | reverse complement strand
TCGGCTTCTGGAAGGTCCGCTTGACGTCGTGGAAGCGCGAGTCGGCGCGGCCGTTGGACATCGCCTGGTTCTGCAGCGGGCACTCGCCGCCCTTGTCACAGACCGGGCAGTCCAGCGGGTGGTTGATCAGCAGCAGCTCCATGACGCCCTGCTGGGCCTTGTCGGCGGCCTGCGAGGTGAGCTGGGTGTTGACGACCATCCCGTCGGTGCACGCGATCGTGCACGACGCCATCGGCTTGCGCTGCCCTTCGATGTCGACGAGGCACTGGCGGCACGCGCCGACGGGATCGAGCAGCGGATGGTCGCAGAACCGCGGGACCTGGACGCCGATCATCTCGGCCGCCCGGATCACCAGCGTGCCCTTCGGCACGGTGATCTGGAAGCCGTCGATCGTGACGTCTACGGTGTTTTCGCGGGCATCGCGGGCATCGCGGGCATCGGGGCGTACGGCCTTCCGCGCGGGAGGGCCGCCGCCGGTGCGTCGGGTCACGGTCATCAGGCGTGCGCTCCCGCTCGGTGCTGGTCGGACTCGTCTGCGGGGAAGAGGGTGGACGCCGCCGGGTCGAACGGGCACCCACCCTTCTCGAAGTGGGCGACGTACTCGTCGCGGAAGTACTCGAGCGAGGACGTGATCGGGCTGGTCGCGCCGTCGCCGAGCGCGCAGAACGACCGGCCGAGGATGTTGTCGGACACGTCGAGCAGGGTGTCGAGGTCCTCCTCGGAGCCGTTGCCCCGCTCGAGCCGGTCGAGGACCTGGGCGAGCCAGAACGTGCCCTCACGGCAGGGCGTGCACTTGCCGCACGACTCGTGCTCGTAGAACTCCGTCCACCGCAGCACCGCGCGCACCACGCAGGTGGTGTCGTCGAAGATCTGCAGCGCCTTCGTGCCCAGCATCGAGCCGGCACCCAGCATCTCCTCGTAGTCGAGGGGCACGTCGAGGTGCTCGTCGGTGAGGATCGGGGTGGACGAGCCGCCCGGGGTCCAGAACTTCAGCGTGTGGCCGGCGCGTACGCCGCCCGCCAGGCCGAGCAGCTCGCGCAGCGTCACACCGAGCGGCGCCTCGTACTGCCCGGGTCGGGTCACATGGCCCGACAGGGAGTACAGCGTGGGGCCCGCCGACTTCTCGGTGCCCATGGAGCGGAACCAGGCCGGCCCGTTGACCAGGATCGGGGGCACGCTCGCGATCGTCTCGACGTTGTTGACCGTGGTCGGGCAGGAGTACACGCCCGCCTGAGCGGGGAACGGCGGGCGCAGCCTGGGCTGCCCACGGCGGCCCTCGAGCGAGTCGAGCAGCGCGGTCTCCTCGCCGCAGATGTAGGCCCCGGCACCGGCGTGCACGATGATGTCGAGGTCGTAGCCGGAGCCGAGGATGTTCCTGCCCAGGTAGCCCGCGTCGTAGGCCTCCTGCACGGCGTGCTGCAGCCGCCGCAGCACGTGCACGACCTCGCCGCGTACGTAGATGAAGGCCACGTGCGCGTTCATGGCGTAGGCCCCGATGATCGTCCCCTCGACGAGCAGGTGCGGGGAGGCCATCATCAGCGGGATGTCCTTGCAGGTGCCGGGCTCGGACTCGTCGGCGTTCACGACGAGGTAGTGCGGCTTGGTGTCGCCCTTGGGCATGAAGCTCCACTTCATGCCGGTGGAGAAGCCCGCGCCGCCCCGGCCGCGCAGGCCGGAGTCCTTGACGGTCTGGACGACCTCGTCCGGGTGCATGCCCAGCGCCTGCTGCAGCGCCTGGTAGCCGTCGTACTTGCGGTACGTCTCCAGCGTCCAGGACTCCTGCTCGGCCCAGGACCGGGTCATGACGGGGGTCAGCGTCGGCATCGGGGTCACCGTGCGTCCTCCCGCTCTCTGCCGTGCTCCACGTCACCAGGGGCGTCACCAGGGGCGTCGCTCGAGTCGGGGGTGCGGGTCGGCACGGGCGGCGCCGGGGGGGCGGTCCACCCGCGCTCCTGCGCGATCCGAAGCCCCTCGAGAGTGGGCGGCCCGCCGCGGCCACCCGCCGCCACCGCACCGGGGCGCTCGTCGGGGAACCCCGCGAGGATCCGCTCCACCTGCTTGAACGTGCACAGCGGCGCGCCGCGGGCCGGCACCGGGGGGTCGCCGGCCCGCAGCCGGTCGACCAGGCCGCACGCGGAGTCCGGCGTCTGGTTGTCGAAGAACTCCCAGTTCACCATCACGACAGGGGCGTAGTCGCAGGCGGCGTTGCACTCGATGTGCTCGAGGGTGACCCGGCCGTCGGCTGTGGTCTCGTCGTTGCCGACGCCCAGATGATCCTTCAGCCGGGCGAGCACCGCGTCCCCGCCCATGATCGCGCAGAGGGTGTTCGTGCAGACGCCGACGTGGTAGTCGCCGACCGGGTGCCGCTTGTACATCGTGTAGAAAGTTA
Source organism: Streptomycetales bacterium (assembly GCA_050699195.1). Taxonomy (GTDB): domain Bacteria; phylum Actinomycetota; class Actinomycetes; order JBOHCZ01; family JBOHCZ01; genus JBOHCZ01. The sequence continues at coordinate 931 of JBOHCZ010000255.1, read as the reverse complement.
CGACAGCCGCGACCTCCGCTGCGGTGAGGTCGAGCTGCTCCGCGCAGAACTCGATGCCCTCGGCGGTGACGTACCCCTCCTGCGACTGCACGAGGTGCAGCAGCGGCAGCAGCGCGGAGCGCGGCTGCGGGTAGCGCCCGATGATCTGCGCGGCATCGAGCACGAGGCGCTCGCGAGCCTGGTCGGTCAGGGGCATCAGCAGTCAGTCCTCACCGGTCGCAGCCCCCCATCACGGGGTCGATGCTGGCCACCGCCGCGATCACGTCGGCGATCATGCCGCCCTCGCACATCGCGGCGACGGCCTGCAGGTGGACGAACGAGGCGTCGCGGTAGTGGACGCGGTAGGGCCGCGTCCCACCGTCGCTCACCATGTGCACCCCGAGCTCGCCGCGCGGCGACTCGATGGCGGAGTAGACCTGCCCGGCCGGCACCCGGAAGCCCTCGGTCACCAGCTGGAAGTGGTGGATGAGCGCCTCCATCGAGGTACCCATGATCTTGCGGATGTGGTCGAGGGAGTTACCGAGCCCGTCGCCGCCGAGCGAGAGCTGGGCCGGCCATGCGATCTTCTTGTCGGCGATCATCACCGGACCGGGCCGCAGCTTGTCGAGGCACTGCTCGACGATCTTCAGCGACTCCTTCATCTCGGCGACGCGGACCAGGTAGCGCCCGTATGCGTCGCACGTCGTCTCGGTCATGACGTCGAACTCGTAGTTCTCATAGCCGCAGTAGGGCTGGGACTTGCGCAGGTCGTGGGGCAGCCCGGTGGCGCGCAGGATCGGGCCGGTGATCCCGAGCGCCATGCACCCGGTGAGGTCGAGGTAGCCGATGCCCTCGGTGCGGCCCTTCCAGATGTGGTTCTCGTTGAGCAGGTTCTCGTAGTCGCGGATCCGCCTGGGCAGCAGCACCAGCAGCTCGCGGACCCGCTCGACCG
>JBOHCZ010000254.1:0-6553 GCA_050699195.1 Streptomycetales bacterium | reverse complement strand
CGCTGTTCGGCCGCCGCGACCTCGTCGACGCGGCCGGTGCGGCCGCCGACCTGCTCGTGCGCCTGCACCTGGTCGACGACCGGCTGCTGCGGACGTCCCGGCAGGGCCGCCCGGGCCCGAACGCCGGGGTGCTCGAGGACTACGCCGACGTCGCGGAGGGCTTGCTCGCGCTCTACGCCGTCACCGGCGAGGAGAAGCGCCTGCAGCTCGCGGGGACACTGCTGGACACGGTGCTCGCCCGCTTCGTGGCCGGCGACGGCGGGTTCTTCGATACCGCCGACGACGCGGAGCGGCTGGTACGCCGGCCCCGGGACCCGACCGACGGCGCCACGCCCTCGGGGCAGTCGGCGGCCGCGGGAGCGCTGCTCACCTACTCCGCCTACACCGGTTCGTCGCGCCACCGTGACCAGGCGGCGCGTGCTCTCGGCACCGCGGCGGTGCTCGCCGGGCGGGCGCCCCGCTTCGCGGGGTGGGGGCTCGCGGTGGCGGAGGGGCTGCTCGACGGCCCCCGCGAGATCGCCGTCATCGGGCCGCTCGACGATCCGGAGACCCAGGCGTTGCACCGCACTGCGCTGCTCGGGCAGGCTCCCGGCGCCGCCGTCGCCCTTGGGGACCCCGCCGCCTACCCCGGGGTCGGGCTGCTCCGTGACCGGCCGCTGCTGGGTGGGCGGCCTACCGCGTACGTGTGCCGTGCGTTCGTCTGTGACGCGCCCACCACCGACCCAGAGGCACTGGCCGGCGCGGTCGACACCCGCGGCGCGGCCTGGTAGCGATCCACCTGACCATCGACCGCGGAAACGAGCGCCATGCCGCACGTTTTCGCGGACAACCCCTTGGTGAGGACGTTGTAATTACGTAATGATTGAAACATGGAAACGACAGAGATCCCGCGATTCGAGGACTCGGTCCGTGGATGGCTCAGCGGCCGTTTGCCGGAAGGGCTCTACGACGGCCCGCTCGACGTGACGATCGACCGCGAGGAGATCACCGTGGTTGGCCCCATCAACGAGCCCAGCCTCGGCGGCGACGTCTCAGACGAGGAACGCTCGGCCGCGGTGGCGGGGCGCGTCGGGGAGTTCCGGGAGCGCACCAGGGAAGCCCGGATGGCGGTGGCCCGGGAGGCCGAGCACCGGTTCGGACGCAAGGTCGCGTGGGGGGTGGATTGCGGGCAGCGGCGTCAGCTGTTCACGACGCTCTCCGTACCCGTCATGACCCGCCTGCGCCAGCCCGAGCGCCAGATCCTGGACACGCTGGTCCAGTCCGGAGTGGCGAGGAGCCGCAGCGAGGCCCTCGCCTGGTGCGTGCGGCTGATCGGTAAGAACGCCGAGACCTGGCTTCGCGACCTCCGTGCCGCCGTCCAGCAGGTCGAGCGTGTCCGCGAGACCGGCCCCGAGGCCTAGCTCGCCGATCTTGGCATTTCCGCCCTCTCGGCGGAGCCGGAGAGGGCGGAAATGCCAATCAGCCGGGACCCCGGGCGTCAACCTCCGGCCAGCAGGAGCGAGACGCCCGCGTAGTGCGCGACGTAGGCCGCGAGCGTGCAGGCGTGGAACACCTCGTGGTAGCCGAACCAGTGGGGCCAGGGGTCGGGTCGCCGGATGGCGTAAACCAGGGCGCCGGCGCTGTAGAGCAGGCCGCCGCCCGCCGCGAGCGCGAGCACGCTCAGGTCGGCGGCGGTCACGAACGCGGGTACGAAGAACGCCGCGGTCCAGCCGAGCGCGATGTAGGTCGCCGTGTAGAGCCAGCGGGGGGCGCCCAGCCACAGGATGCGAAAGGTGCTGCCGGCGAGGGCGCCCACCCATACGACCGACAGCAGCACCAACTGGGCGCTGCCGTCGAGGAGAAGCACCGCGAACGGGGTGTAGGTGCCCGCGATGATGAGAAAGATGCTCGCGTGGTCGAGGCGCCGAAGCAGCCGCGTGGCCCGCGGGGACCATCTGCCGCGGTGGTAGAGCGCGCTCACGCCGAAGAGCAGCGCCGCCGTAGCGGCGTAGACCGCACAGGAGATGCGGGCGGACGCCGTGTCGGCAACAGCCACGAGCGCGGCGCCAGCGGCGACGGAGAGCGGGAAGATCCCGGCGTGCAGCCATCCGCGCAGCCGCGGGGGACCGCTAGTCAGGATACTTCCGTACGAAACTGACACATTAGGATAATACTGGCCTAGATCACAGGTTACTCATGAGTACCCTCCAGTGGCGAGCATACGGGGGCGGAAAGTTACACTCGCAGCACCTTCAACCCCCGACGTCTGGGGCAGCGCCGCCCCAGCGCGAAGGAGCGACCGTGGCGTACGAGGTCAAGGCAAGGTCAGTTGAGTACACCCCCACCGCTGAGCGACTGCGTGAGCTGGCCGAGCGGATGCCGAACTCCCAGGTCACAGAGTTCGGCAACGTCAATGTGAAAGCGCGGGTCGACGCGCGCAGCTCCGCCTCGACGTTCATCGTCGAAGACACCACCAACGCCGACAAGACGATGACCCGCGAGGAGTACGACCGCGTCGCGGCGTTGCAGGACCGCTACATCGCCGAGCAGGACATGGTCGTCGTCGACGGTTACATCGGGTCCGATGCCGGCTTCCGGACCCGTGCCCGGCTGGTGATCGAGGCGGCGAACGCCAACGTCGCGGGCATGCAGCGGCAGCTGTACTACCCGGTCGACCCCGTCGACCCCGTCGACGGCGCCGGCTATGACCCGGCGACGTGGGATCCGCACACCACCGTCGTCTACACCCCCAACCTCCCAATCGAAGGCGCTCCCAAGGACCGCCTCATCGCGGTCGACCTGGCCGCCGGTCTCACGCGGGTTTTCAACACCGACTACTTCGGTGAGTCCAAAAAGGGCGGCCTGCGCATGTGGAACGACATCGTCTACCAGCGCGGCGGCCTGGCCCTGCACGCCGGCTGCAAGGTGATCCCGGTGGACGGCCAGAACAGGACGATGCTCATCGTCGGCCTGTCCGGCACCGGCAAGACGACGACGACGTTCACTCGGCAGCTCGGGTCCCGCCCCGTCCAGGACGATTTCGTGGCGCTCATGCCCGCCGGCCGGGTGTACGCCACCGAGAACGGCTGCTTCGCGAAGACGTTCGGCCTCGACGCGCGCTACGAGCCGGCGATCCACGCCGCCACCACGAAGCCCGACGCCTACCTCGAGAACGTCTCCGTCGACGGGACGGGAAAGGTCGACTTCTTTGACACCTCCTACACCCAGAACGGCCGCACGACCTGGCCCTTCACCTACGTCGACCCGTTTCCACCCGACCAGCTTGAGCCCGCGGAGTTCCTGCTGATCCTCAACCGCAACGAGAACATCGTCCCGGGCGTCACCCGGCTCGACCGTGCCCAGGCCGCGGCGTACTTCATGCTGGGCGAGACCACGGGCACCAGCGCCGGCGGCAAGGACGAGGAAGGCAAGTTCCTCCGCGTGCCGGGTACCAACCCCTTCTTCCCGCGGGCGATGGCAGACATGGGCAACCGCTTCCTCGAGTTGCTCGACACCCACGAGCTCGAGGTGTTCGTCCTCAACACCGGCCGGGTCGGCGGGGGCGACGACGCCGAGGGCTCGAAGAAGGTGAAGATCCCGCACTCGTCCGCCATCGTGGAGGGCATCGCCACCGGCACCATCGAGTGGGAGACCGACCCCGACTTCGGGTACGAGATCGCGACCCGGGTGCCGGGCATCGACGACCCCGAACTGCTGCAGCCGCGACGGCTCTACGAGCGTCAGGGCCGCCAGGACGAGTACCGCGCGAAGGTCGATCAGCTGAAGGCCGAGCGCCGCGCCTACCTCTCCGGGTTCCCAGGTCTTGACGAGGCGATCGTGAAGTCGATCGGCTGACGCGCGGAGCACCCTCTCCGGGCGCCGGATCAGGGTGACGGTCGGTGAATGTTCCCTGGTGAGCGCCACATGGCCCGGGCTCAGCGGTAGGGTGCCTTCGCGGTCGCAGGCAGGGAGGATGGCGCGTCATGAGGCTGCGTGGGCTCGTCTACGGGATCTACGAGCGGCGGCTGGCCGCCCTGTTGCGCCGGCAGCGGGTGCCCCGGCATGTCGGTGTCATCCTCGACGGCAACCGTCGCTGGGCCCGGGTCTACGGTGCGCAGGTCGCCGACGGGCACCGCCGGGGTGCCGACAAGATCCACGAGTTCCTGTCCTGGTGTGAAGAGGTCGGCGTCGAGGTCGTCACGCTCTGGCTGCTGTCGACGGACAACCTCACCCGTCCCGCGGACGAGCTGCGCGAGCTGTTCGTGATCATCGAGGACGCCGTGACGAGTCTGGCGAGCACCGGGCGCTGGCGCGTGCATCCTGTGGGGGCACCGGATCTGCTGCCCGCGGAGACGGCCCGGATACTCAAGGACGTCGACGCGAGCACCAGCGGCAACACCGGACTGTTCGTCAACGTGGCCGTGGGCTACGGCGGGCGGCAGGAGATCGCCGACGCCGTGCGTTCCCTGCTCAACGAGCAGGCTACGCAGGGCACGACGATCGAGGAGCTGGCCGAGATCCTCGACGTCGAGCACATCGCCAAGCACCTCTACACGCGCGGCCAGCCCGACCCCGACCTCGTGATCCGCACGTCGGGAGAGCAGAGACTGTCGGGCTTCCTGCTGTGGCAGTCCGCGCACTCGGAGTTCTACTTCTGCGAGGCGTTCTGGCCGGCGTTCCGCAAGGTCGACTTTCTGCGTGCCCTGCGTGACTACATGCGCCGCCACCGCCGTTACGGCGGCTGACCACCGCCGGCCGCCTGGCGCGAGGGGCTTGCTGCGACTCCATGCGGGTTTCCTCCCGTACATACGTTTTCTTGGTGTTCCCACCGAACATGTCTCTTCCCTCCGGGCCGGGAGCGACGCTAGCGTCGGGGGTCGACGGTCCGGCAGACAGGACGGCCGTCCCGGGAGGCCCTTCCGTGCGCGACGCGAGCGGTGACAGAGGGGGCCGGCACCGGCCCTCCGGGGCCCGGTCCCGGCCCGGGTTTCGAGATCAGACGCTGGGCGTGGTGCCCCGCCCGGCAGGGGAGACGGAACGTGGCCACTGTGACCCGTCGCCGACCCGCGCGCCGCGGACGGCGCACCTACGTGCTCGACACCAGCGTGCTTCTCGCCGACCCCCACGCCATCCTGCGGTTCGACGAGCACGAGGTCGTGTTGCCCGTCGTCGTGATCACCGAGCTCGAGGCGAAACGCCACCATCCCGAGCTCGGCTTCTTCGCACGACAAGCCCTGCGGCTCCTCGACGAGCTGCGCACCCTGCACGGCCGCCTCGACGAGCCACTGCCGCTCGGCGAGTCGGGCGGCAGCCTGCACGTCGAGCTGAACCACACCAACGCCATCGTCCTCCCCCCGGGTTTCCGTCTCGGAGACAATGACGCCCGGATCCTCGCGGTGGCCCGCAACCTGCAGGCGGAGGGCCGCCGTGTGACGCTGGTCTCCAAGGACCTCCCGCTGCGCGTGAAGGCCTCGGCGGTGGGGCTGGCCGCCGAGGAGTACCGCGCCGAGTGCGCGGTGGAGTCCGGGTGGACCGGCATGGCCGAGCTCGAGGTCCCGGGGGAGGCCGTCGCGACCCTGTACTCCGAGGGCGCGGCCGACATCGAGGCGGCACGTGAGCTGCCCTGCCACACCGGCCTCGTGCTGGTGTCGGAGCGGGGGAGCGCGCTCGGCCGCGTCGTGGCGGACAAGTCCGTCCGGCTGGTCCGCGGTGACCGCGAGGCGTTCGGCATCCACGGCCGCAGCGCCGAGCAGCGGGTCGCCCTGGACCTGCTGCTCGATCCCGACGTCGGGATCGTGTCGCTCGGCGGGCGCGCGGGCACGGGAAAGTCCGCGCTGGCGCTGTGTGCGGGCTTGGAGGCCGTCCTCGAGCGGCGCCAGCATCGCAAGGTCATGGTGTTCCGTCCGCTCTACGCCGTCGGGGGTCAGGACCTGGGCTACCTGCCCGGCACCGAGAACGAGAAGATGAACCCGTGGGCGCAGGCGGTGTTCGACACCCTGTCCGCGGTCACCACGGCCGACGTCGTCGAAGAGGTCGTCGACCGGGGGATGCTGGAGGTGCTCCCGCTCACCCACATCCGGGGTCGTTCCCTCCACGACGCCTTCGTCATCGTCGACGAGGCGCAGTCCCTCGAGCGCAATGTGCTGCTCACCGTGCTGTCCCGGGTCGGGTCCGGCTCGCGGGTGATCCTCACGCACGACGTCGGGCAGCGCGACAACCTCAGGGTGGGCAGGTACGACGGTGTCGTCGCGGTCGTCGAGCGACTCAAGGGCCACCCGCTCTTCGCCCATGTGACGCTGACGCGCTCGGAGCGATCGCCGATCGCCGCCCTGGTGACGGAGATGCTGGGGGATGTCGCCGTCTGACCAGGAAAACCTGACCATGAACTGACCATGAACCAACCATGAAGTGGTGTACGGGCGATGGTGCGTCGCACCGTGGCAGTGGGACGTCTACCTGACGCCGTGTGACGGACGTTACCCGCGCTCAGTTGGCATTTCTCCTGTTCGGTGAGGCAGGGTGCTAGTTGGTAAGGGGCATGGTGCTGCCCTGCCAATCACCGACAATCACTTTC
>JBOHCZ010000253.1:0-3208 GCA_050699195.1 Streptomycetales bacterium | reverse complement strand
GCTGCAAGGGGCGGAAATGCCAAGATCAGCGAGGTCAGCCGGCCAGCAGGGCGCGGTGCAGGAACTCCGCCTGGAGCAGCAGGAGGTTCTCGGCGACGACCTCCTGCGGCGTCATGTGGGTGACGCCTGACAGCGGCAACAGGGTGTGCGGGCGTCCGGCCGCGAGCAGCGCGGACGACAGCCGGAGGGTGTGGGCGGCCACCACGTTGTCGTCGGCGAGGCCGTGGATCAGCAGCAATGGCCGTTCCAGCTTCCCCGCGTCGGCGAGCAGCGAGTTGGCCGCGTAGACCTCAGGACGTTCCTGCGGCATGCCGAGGTAGCGCTCGGTGTAGTGGGTGTCGTAGAGCCGCATGTCGGTGACCGGCGCGCCCGCGATCGCCGCGTGGAACACGTCGGGGCGCCGGAGCACCGCGAGCGCGGCGAGGTACCCCCCGAACGACCAGCCGCGGATCGCGACCCGGGCCAGGTCCAGGTCGGGGTGCGTCTCGGCGACCGCGTGCAGGGCGTCGACCTGGTCCTGCAGGGGCACACCAGCCAGGTCGAAGGCCACCGTCCGCTCCCACTCCGGGCCACGCCCCGGCGTGCCCCGGCCGTCGGCGACGAGCACGGCGAAGCCCTGGTCGGCGAACCACTGCGGGGTGAGGTAGGCGTTGCGTGCGGCGACCACGCGCTGGGCGTGCGGGCCGCCGTAGGGGTCGAGGAGCACCGGGAGACTCCCCGAGCCGGGTTCGTGCCAGCTCGGCAGCAGCAGCGCCGTGCGCAGCTCCCGCTCTCCGGCGCGCAGCAGCGTCACGTGCGGCGTGATGTCGGGCGTGGCGGCGTACGAGGCGATCGCCGCGATCTCACGGTCCCGCCCTTCGGCACGGCGCAGCACGCGGACCGCCGGGCCGAAGCGGTCCAGGGTGGCGGTGGCGGCGACCGTGACGTCGCCGGCCCGCGCGGCGCTGTGCACTCCGGGCGCATCGGTGAGCCACTCCACCCCGTGCGCGCCGACGCGTGCGACGTGGATCTCGGCCGGGTCGTCGCGGGAGGCGGTGACCAGCACGTCCTCGTCGGCCACCGCAACGACCGCGCGGACCTGCAGCGAAGCGTCGGTCAGCTCCCGGCCCCCGACGACGAGGCGGTGCGCGCCCCGGCGGGCGCTGACCTGGACGAGCCGGCCGTCCGGGGTCCACGCGGGCACGCCGGGCACGATGTCGACCCAGGCCGGGTCGGCGTCGTCGTGGAGGACCGCCGTCTGCCCTGTGGCGGTGTCGACCGTGAGCAAGCGCATCACCCGCTGGTCGCGCGACTGCACGGCGAGCAGCGGCGGCCCGCCCTCCGACCAGTGCACGGCGGCGAGGTACGGGAAGGCCCCGGCGTCCCAGTGCACCGGGACCCGGGACAGGTCGAGCCCCACCAGGGCGAGGGTGACCTCGGCGTTGGCCGTGCCCGCGGCGGGATAGGCGATCTCGGCCGGCGGCGTCGCGGGGTCCGCCGGGTCGGCGATGTACCAGCGCGCAACGGCGGTGTCGTCGACCCGGGCGACCAGGAGCCGCTCGCCGCCGGGCGCCCACCAGTACGCCCGGGAGCGGCCCATCTCCTCCGCGGCGACGAACTCCGCGAGCCCCCACGTGACTCCTGGCCGGTCCGGCTCGACCAGCGCCCGGTCGCCGGTGCCGTCGGCGCAGACCGCGCGCAGCGCTCCCGCGTGGACGTAGGCGATCATCCGGCCCGTCGGATCCGGTCGCGGGTCGACGACCGGCGTGGGCGTTTCGAGCCGCCGCAGCGTTCCCGCGTCTCCGCTGCCGGTCAGCTCCGCGACGTACAGGCGGCCGGACAGCGCGAAGGCCGCGAGCCGCGCCGTGCGGTCGGCGGCGTACCCCACGATGCCGCCCGCACCCTCCCGGCGGCGTTCGCGCAGCGCCCGCTCCTGGGGCGAGAGGTGCTCCTCCTCGCCCGCGAGGATCTCGCGCGGGTCGGCGACCCGCCGCTCCGTACCGCTCGCGAGGTCGAGCACCCACAGTCCGGTCGATCGGTCGGTCGCCGACGGGGCGCGCAGGAACGCGACCCGGTCCTCGGTGACAGTGAAGGATCGGGGGACGCCCAGCGTGAACGACTGGGTACGGGCGGCTTGCCGGGGGAACGCATCGGCGTGGCGCATGGCCCGATCCTGGCACGTAGCCTGGTCGTCATGTCCGGGCCCGAGATCACCGCGACGCGCCGGCTGCTGCTCGTGCACGCCCATCCCGACGACGAGGCCATCAGCAACGGGGCGACGATGGCCGCCTACGTCGCCGAGGGTGCGCACGTCACGCTTGTCACCTGCACGCTCGGCGAGGAAGGCGAGATCCTGGTGCCCGCGCTGGCCGGGCTCTCCCCGGACGGGCTCGGGTGGCATCGGATGGGCGAGCTGGCCGCGGCGATGGCGGCGCTCGGCGTCACCGACCAGCGCTGGCTCGGGGGCCCGGGGCGCTACCGCGACTCGGGGATGATGGGCGTCGCCGCGAACGACCATCCCGGCTGCTTCTGGCGGGCCGACGTGGACGACGCGGCCGCGCACCTCGTCGGGGTGGTACGTGACGTGCGTCCGCAGGTGCTCGTGACCTACGACGAGAGCGGCGGGTACGGCCACCCCGACCACATCCAGGCGCACCGCGTCGCGATGCGCGCACTCGACCTCGCAGCCGACCCTTCCTACCGGCGCGCGCCGGGCGATCCGTGGCGGGTCGGCAAGGTCTACTGGACCTGCGTACCGCGCTCCGTGGTGGAGGAGGGTCTGGCGGCGCTGCGGGGAGCCGGGGACGACACCTCGTTCGAAGGCCTCGAGAAGGCCGAGGACGTGCCCTTCGCCGTGCCGGACGAGTTGGTGACGGCGCGCATCGACGGCACCGCGTACGTCGAGGCGAAGGTCGCGGCGATGCGGGCGCACGCCACGCAGATCTCGGTCGACGGACCGTTCTTCGCGCTGTCGAACAACCTCGGCCAGCAGGTCTGGGCGCAGGAGTACTACCGCCTGGTGCGCGGCGGGCGGGGGCCGGAAGCGGGGCCGGACGGGCGGGAGCGCGACCTCTTCGCGGGCCTGCCCGCCGACCCGCCCCCGGGCCCGGCATGATCCGCTGGCTGGGCTATCCGGTGCTCCTTGCCCTCGGTGCCCTCACCGGGGCAGCGGGCGCCTTCACGCAGGGGGTCGTCCTACCCGCGGGCCCGATCCCGCTGCCGGTAGGCC
>JBOHCZ010000252.1:0-3333 GCA_050699195.1 Streptomycetales bacterium | reverse complement strand
GTGCAGAACGGTAAGAGCGAGGAGGAGACCCAGGAGCTCTTCGGCCGGATGGCGGACAACGCGAAGATCGTCAAGGGTCACTCGGCGCAGGCCGAGATGCTCCCCGCCGGCCGGTTCTCGGTGGTGGCCTCGAACTACACCTACATCACGCAGGGCACCATCGACGACGGGGCGGACGTCGCCTACGAGCCGGTGATCGAGCCGGTCGTGGTGCGGCCGAACGGGGCCGGTCTGATGAAGACGGCGAAGCATCCCGCCGCGGCCACCCTGTTCGTCGAGTGGATGCTCACCGACGGCCGGGGGGTGCTCGAGGACCTGCACATGGACCCCTCCGTGCAGGGCGAGGACGGCACGCTGCAGGGTGTCGACACGGTGTGGGTCGACGTCGAGAAGCTCCTCGCGGAGAACAAGAAGTGGAGCACCCGCTACGACCAGCTCCTCCAGTAGAGCGGCGGGCCCGAGGACCCGTCCACACCCAAGCCCCGTGTCGGGATCAGGAGTGAGGCGATGACGGCGACCACGGCGCCGGAGACCCGGACGCCCGAGGGCGTTCCACCAGCGGCCGGAGGAGACCGCGGCCCGGGCGGGCTCGCGGCCCGGATCCGGGTGTTGCTCGGCTCGCTGCTCAGGGTTCAGTCCCTCGTCGTCGTGGCCGCCGTGATCCTCATCGGCTACCTCGCCGTCGTCCCTCTCTTCTACCTGGTGTGGGGCACCTTCTTCGACGCGACGGGGTTCACACTCGGCGCGTTCGAGCGCGCCTACGGGCAGCGGGGGATGGGCACGATGGTGGCCAACTCGCTGGTGTTCGCGTCCGGGGCGGCGCTGGTGTCCCTGGTCGTGGGCACCGCCCTGGCCTACCTCAACGTCCGCACCGACGTACCGTTCAGGGCGGTGTTCTTCGCCGCGTCGATGGTTCCGCTGATCATCCCCGGGATCCTCTACACGGTCGCCTGGATCTTTCTCGCGAGCCCGGAGATCGGGCTGGTCAACATCGCGCTGCGCCCGCTGTTCGGCGGTGACGTGTTCGACGTGTTCTCGATCCCGGGGATGATCTGGGTCGAGGGGCTGCACCTGTCGCCGCTGGTGTTCCTGCTCATGGTCGCGGCGTTCCGCTCGATGGACCCCTCCCTCGAGGAGTCGGCCCTGATGAGCGGCGCGGGCCGCTGGACGGTCTTCCGCCGGATCACGCTGCCCCTGGTGCGCCCGGCCGTGCTGGCCGCGGTCCTCATCATGGTGGTCCGCAGTTTGGAGAGCTTCGAGGTGCCGGCCCTGCTCGGCCTGCAGAACGGCATCTACGTCTACACCAGCCGCATCTACCTCGTGCTGCGCAGCTACCCGCCGGACCTGGCCGCGGCCGGGGCGCTCGCCACCAGTCTGCTGCTGCTCGCCGTCGCCGGGATCGCGTTCGCCAACCTGGCCGGACGTGGCGGCAAGACCTTCCAGACCATCACGGGGAAAGGCTTCCGGCCCCGCCCCATGGAGCTGGGCCGGATGCGGCCCCTTGTCGGGGTCGGCATCATCGCCTACTTCTGCGTCACCGTGATCCTGCCGCTGCTGATGATGCTGTGGGTGTCCGTGCTGGACTTCTACCGCGCGCCGTCGCCGGAGGCGCTCGAGTCACTCACGTGGGACAACTACCGCGCGGTCTTCGGCGACACCCAGGCGTCGACGGCGCTGAAGAACTCGCTGATCCTCGGCGTGAGTGCCGCGACCGGCGTGATGGCCGTCATGGCGGTCGGGGCGTGGCTGGTGGTCCGTTCCCGGGTGCCGGGCAGGTCCGTGGTCGACCACCTGTCGTTCCTGCCGCTCGTCGTACCCGGTCTTGTGCTCGGCCTCGCGCTGTCGTTCGTGTACCTGCGAAGCCCGATCCCGATCTATGGCACGCTGTTCATCCTGCTGATCGCCTACTGCACGCGCTTCATGCCCTACGGGATGCGCTACGCGGTGACCTCCATGCATCAGATATCCGGGGAGCTCGAGGAGTCCGCGCACGTGTCGGGCGCGAGCTGGTGGTCGACCTTCCGCCGGGTGATCGTGCCGCTGATGGCTCCGGGGCTGCTCGCCGGCTGGGTCTACATCTTCGTCGTCTCGTTCCGCGAGCTCTCCAGCTCGATCCTGCTCTACAGCCCGGGCAACGAGGTGCTCGCCATCCTGATCTGGGAGCAGTACGAGAACGGCGACTTCACCATCCTCGCGGCGGTCGGGGTTGTGATGGTCGTGACGCTCATCGCCGTCGTCACGGTGGCGTACAAGCTCGGCGCCCGGGTCGGGCTCCGTCAGGACTAGGCGGGCTTCCGGCCCCGGCGAGAGGAGGATGTCATGCTCCACGTGGAGCACCTCGTCAAGACCTTCGAAGGCGACCACGGTCGAGGGTGGCGCAAGCGCCTCGAGACGGACCGGGTTCGCGCTGTCGACGACGTGAGTTTCGACGTGGCCGACGGGCAGCTGTTCACCCTGCTCGGGCCCTCCGGCTGCGGCAAGACGACGACGCTGCGCTCGCTCGCGGGCCTGGAGCAGCCGGACTCGGGCACCATCCGGCTCGGGGACCGGCAGCTGTTCTCGCGAGGAGGGAACGGGACCGTCAACGTGCCCGCCAACCAGCGCGGCCTCGGCATGGTGTTCCAGTCCTACGCCATCTGGCCGCACATGAACGTGTTCGACAACGTCGCGTTCCCCCTCCAGGTGCGCAAGCGGTCCAACCGGCCGAGCAGATCCGACATGCACCGGAAGGTCACCCGGGTGCTCGAGACGATGGAGCTCGCCCACCTCTCGGACCGGCAGGCCACGAAGCTGTCGGGGGGTCAGCAGCAGCGGCTCGCGCTGGCCCGCGCCATAGTGACGGAACCGCCGCTCATGCTCCTCGACGAGCCGCTGTCCAACCTCGACGCGAAGCTGCGGGAGTCGCTGCGCTTCGAGCTCAAGCGTCTGCAACGGGAGCTCGGGATCACGAGCGTCTACGTCACCCACGACCAGATCGAGGCGCTCGCGCTGTCGTCCGTGGTCGGGGTCATGCGGGAGGGCAAGATCCTCCAGGTCGGCAAGCCGCGGGAGATCTACCAGAACCCCAACAGCCGGTTCGTGGCGGAGTTCATCGGCACGTCGAACTTCATCACCGGCGTGGTGGCCACCCACGAGGACGGGCGCACCTGCGTCGACACCAGCGAGGGGCGGCTCGTCCTCGAGGACAGCCCGCAGGTGCCGGTGGGTACGGAGGTCGTGGTGTCCGCCCGCCCCGAGTCGTTGACGGTCGCGGAGTCCTCCGCCGGGGGTAGCGTGCCCAACGAGTGGCGGGGGGAGGTGCTCACCCGGGCGTTCCTCGGCGACTCCGTCGAC
>JBOHCZ010000251.1:0-2773 GCA_050699195.1 Streptomycetales bacterium | reverse complement strand
GGCGCGGGCAGCGGCAGCGGCCGCATCGGCCGCATCGGCTGCGTCGCCGCCCGCGGCCGCCCGTGCCCTCGGCTACTCCCGCAGGCTCGACCGGTGGCTGTACTGGCCGAAGCGGATCTTCGTGCTGCCGATCGGCGAGCGTTTCGCCCTGATCTCGGTCACCGCCGCGGTGTGGAACCCGCGGGTCACGTTCCTGGCCCTGCTCAGCTGGGGCAGTGTCGCCCTCGCCTACGGGCTCGCCGGGCGGTTCCTCAGGTCGGTGTCCCGGTGAGTGCCCTCGAGGTGTACCGCGACGACGGCCCGCTGGCCGTGCTTGCCGGGCGCCGGCTCGGTGGGGTGCGCGGGGGAGCTCTCGCGCTCACGCTCACCGCGATGCTGCCGCTCGCGGCGGCGCTGGGCGCGGCGCTCGCCGGAACCGCCCAGGCCACGACCCGGATGTCCCTCGGTCTGGCCACCGTGTGGTTCGTGATCATCGCAGGGGCGTCCTCCGGGGCGTCCCACACGGGCCGATTCGCCTGGTTGGTCCCGCCGCTGCTGCGCGCCAGCGAGTACGGTCTCCTGCTCGGTGTGACAGTGCTGGCCGGCGCGCCGGTGTGGGCTTGCTACCTGCTGGTGGCGGTCCTGGCGTTTCACCACTACGACACGGTGTACCGTCTTCGCATCCAGGGGACCGCGCCGCCCAGGTGGGTCCGGACCGCCACCGGCGGTTGGGACACCCGCATGCTGGCTGCCTACCTGCTGCTGCTCGCCGGAGTCCTCGGTGCCGGCTTCGCCGCCGCCGCCGGGGCGCTCGGGGTGATCTTCGTCACCGAGAGTACAGTTGGGTGGCTTCAGTTCCGCCCGGCTGGGCCCCCGGCTCTCTACGACGACGAGGAAGACGAGGACGCATGATCGGTGTCGTACTCGGGGCCGGTGCCGGGCGCCGCCTGCAGCCCCTCACCAACAGCCTGCCCAAGACCCTGCTGCCGGTCAGCGCCGACCGTACGATCCTGGACATCGTGCTGGGGAACCTCCGTCACGTGGGTTTCGACGACGTCCTCGTCGTGACCGGCTTCGCGGCCGACCGGGTGCAGGACCGGGTGGCCGAGCTGCAGCGCCGCCACGGCCTGACGTTGCACCTGCTCTACAACGACAAGGCGGAGGAGTGGAACAACGCCTACTCCCTGTGGCTGGCCCGCGAGGCGTTCGCGGAGGGCGTCCTGCTCGTCAACGGCGACACCGTCCACCCGCCCGGCGTCGAGGAGAGCGTGCTGGCCGCCAGAGGTCCTGACGTGCTGCTCGCCATCGACGACCAGAAGCCGCTCGCCGAGGAGGAGATGAAGGTCGTACTCGGCGACGACGACACGATGCGGCGCATCAACAAGGGGCTCGACCCGTCGGGCGCCGCGGGCGAGTACATCGGCGTGACCCTCATCGAGCCGCCGGCGGCGGGCCCGCTGGGCGAGGCGCTGGAGGCGACCTGGCGTCGCGACCCCCAGCTGTACTACGAGGACGGGTACCAGGAGCTCGTCGACCGTGGGGGCAAGGTCCACGTCGCGCCGATCGGGCAGGTCGAGTGGGTGGAGGTCGACAACCACGACGACCTGGCCCGGGCCCGGGAGATCGCATGCCGCTACTAGCCCGCATGATCGCCTCCCCGCTGCGGATCGACATCCGCCGGGGGGCCATCGAGGCGCTCGGCACCGTGCTCGCCGACGGGCGCATCTCCGGCCAGGGTCACGTGGCCGTGGCGGTCGGCCCGGGACAGGGCGAGGACCTGGTGCGGGTCATCGGCCCGACGTTGCGCAACGCCGACATCTTCCCGGTCGAGGGCGCCACGGTCGACACCGCGCGGGGGCTGGCCGACGCGCTGCGCAGGTCGTCCTACGACGCGGTCGTCGGCATCGGCGGGGGCCGCACGCTCGACCTCACCAAGTACGCCGCGAGCCTGACCGGGCTGCCGATGGTCGCGGTGGCCACCAGCCTGGCGCACGACGGCATCGCCTCACCGGTGGCCTCGCTCGATCACGAGGGCCGCAAGGGCTCCTACGGCGTGGCGGTGCCGATCGCGGTCCTCGTCGACCTCGACTACGTGCGCCAGAGCCCGCCTCGGATGCTGCGGGCCGGCATCGGCGACGCGGTCAGCAACCTCAACGCGGTGGCCGACTGGGAGCTCGCGCAGCGGGAGCGCGGCGAAGCCGTCGACGGGCTCGCCGCGGCGTTCGCCCGTACCGGAGCGGAGGCGCTGGTCCACCGCAGGGACACGGTGGACTCCGACGCGTTCCTGACCAGCCTCGCGGAGGCGCTGGTGCTGTCCGGCCTCGCGATGGC
Organism: Streptomycetales bacterium; assembly: GCA_050699195.1. Taxonomy (GTDB): domain Bacteria; phylum Actinomycetota; class Actinomycetes; order JBOHCZ01; family JBOHCZ01; genus JBOHCZ01. The sequence goes on along the minus strand of JBOHCZ010000251.1, from coordinate 463 downwards.
GGTCGCGGGCACCAGCCGCCCCGGCAGCGGCGGCTGCCACGAGATCTCGCATGCGATCGATCGTCTCTACCCGGGTACCGGCCACCACGGTGAGCAGGTCGCGGTCGGCGCGATGTTCGCGTCCTTCCTCCGGGAGGACCCGGCGGTCGAGCACGTGGACGCCTGCTTCCGCCGCCACGGGGTGCCGCGCGTGCCGCGCGACCTCGGCCTGTCCGAAGAGCAGTTCTGCGCGGCCGTCGCGCTGGCGCCGTCGACCCGCCCCGACCGCTACACCATCCTGGAACACCTCGCGATGGACGATGACCAGATCAGGAAGCGGGTCGATGACTTCGCCGAGACCTTCGGTCGCTGAGCTGCGGCCGGTCTGCCAGCCCGACTCGATCATGGGCCGGGTGAGCGCCGAGCACTGGGCGGGCCGGCTCTACGGCCGCCGGATCTCGCTGCACCTGACCCGGGTGCTGCT
>JBOHCZ010000250.1:0-3331 GCA_050699195.1 Streptomycetales bacterium | reverse complement strand
CGTCGTGGCCGTGCGCCCCGACCTGGTGCGGGGGGCCGGCGGCCGGGCGCCCGAGCCCTACGTCGCTCCGGCGGGGGCCTGAGGCGGGTGCCTGCAGTGACCCGCAGCCGCGACTGGGCCAGCCGCGACTCGGGCAGCCGCGGAACCCGGTCCTTCGTCCTCGCGGGAGTTGTTCTCGCGCTGGTGCTCGCCGGCATCGTGAGCTACTTCGCGAGCGCCCGGCCCGACGGGCTCGAGCGGGTGGCCCGCGACCACGGGATCGCGGCGAAGCAGCGCGAGCACCCCGCGTCGGGGTCCCCGTTCGCCGGGTACCAGACCCGGGGCGTCGAGCGCCCTGCGCTGTCCGGCGGCCTCGCCGGAGTGGCGGGGGTGGGCGCGACGTTCGCCGTGACCGCGTTGATCGTCTGGGTCGTGCGGCACCGGGGCGGCGGGCCCGGTGCCACCGGCGCCGAGCGTAGCGACCCCGAGCGTACGGGGCCCGAGCGCGACCGATGAGCGCAGACCGATGAGCGCCGGCCATGCCCACCGGCTGTACCTGCCGGGCGACTCGGCGGTGCACCGGCTCGCACCCGAGTGCAAGCTGCTCGCGGGCCTGTTGTTCGTGATGGCGGTCGTGGCGACCCCGCCGGGATGGTTCTCCGCCTTCGGAGGTTATGCCGTCCTGCTGGCGCTCGTGGCGGCGCTGGGCGGCGTGCCAGCGGGGTTCGTGGCCCGCCGCGCCGCGATCGAGGTGCCGTTCGTGGCCTTCGCCGTGCTCCTGCCCTTCATCGCGCGGGGGGCGCGGGTCGAGGTGCTCGGGCTGGCGCTCAGCGCCGAGGGGCTGCTCGCCGCCTGGAACATCCTCGCCAAGGGCACCCTCGGGGTGACGACCTCCATCCTGCTCGCCGCGACGACCCAGCCCCGCGACATCCTGCTCGGGGCCGAGCGGCTGCGCATGCCGTCCGTGCTGCTGCAGATCGCGACGTTCATGCTGCGCTATGCCGAGGTCGTCGTGGACGACTTGCGCCGGATGCGCATCGCGCGGGAGTCGCGCTGCTTCCGGGCCCGTGACGTCCGGGGCTGGGTCACGCTCGCCCGGGCGGGCGGCGCGCTGTTCGTGCGTACCTACGAGCGGGGGGAGCGGGTCTACCTCGCGATGCTGTCCCGGGGCTACGCCGGGTCGATGCCCCGGCTGGCCGAGCATCGGGCGGGCGCGCCGGAGTGGGCCGCCGCGGGAGCGCTGCCCGCCGCGGCCGTGCTGGTGGGGGCCGTCGCATGGAGGATGGGGGGATGAAACCGCTTGAGGTCAGCGGCCTGTCCTACGCCTATCCCGACGGTCATCAGGCCCTCCGCGGGATCGACCTGACGGTCCGGGCGGGCGAGCGGGTGGCGGTGCTCGGTCCCAACGGTGCCGGCAAGACCACGCTGATCCTGCAGCTGAACGGCATTCTCTCGCCGAGCGCCGGCCAGGTGCTCGTCACCGGCCTGCCGGTCACCAGGGAGCACCTGCGCGAGATCCGGCGCCGGGTCGGGATCGTCTTCCAGGACCCAGACGACCAGTTGTTCATGCCGACCGTGGGTGAGGACGTCGCGTTCGGGCCCGCGAACCTCGGGGTGCGGGGCGCGGACCTGGCGGCCCGGGTCGCGCGGGCCCTCGACCAGGTGGGCATGCGCGAGCACGCCGATCGGGCGCCCCATCACCTCAGCTTCGGCCAGCGCCGCCGGGTCGCCGTCGCCACCGTGCTGTCGATGGAGCCCGAGATCCTGGTGCTCGACGAGCCCACCTCGAACCTCGACCCGGCGGGCCGCCGTGAATTCGCTGAGGTGTTGCAGGGGCTCGACATCACCGTCCTGATGGTCACGCACGACCTGCCGTACGCGCTCGAGCTCTGCCCACGCGCCGTGGTGCTCTCCGACGGCGCCGTCGTTGCCGACGGGTCGACGCGGGAGTTGCTCTGCGACCACACTCTGATGCGGGCGCACCGTCTGGAGCTGCCCTACGGGTTCGACCCGGCGCAGGCCGTGCCGCGCTGACCGCTCGCTGCGGCGCGAAGGGAGAAAGCCACTGATGGGGTCGACCGCGGAGGCACCGTGCGTGCGATGACCGTGGTCCCGGGTGCGCCCGGCACCGCCGTGGTCAGCGAGATCAGCGAACCTCTCGCAGACGCGGGGGCGGTGCTCGTCGAGGGGCTGCTCGTCGGCATCTGCGGCACCGATGTGGAGATCGTGCGGGGCGGGCACGGCCGGTGCCCGCCCGGCGAGGACCGGCTCGTGCTGGGTCACGAATCGCTCGGCCGTGTGCTCGCGGCACCGCCGGAGAGCGGGCTGGCCCCAGGGGACCTGGTCGCGGGGATCGTCCGCCGGCCTGATCCGCTGCCTTGCGAGCCCTGCGCGCAGGGCCGGTGGGACTTCTGCCGCAACGGCGGTTTCACCGAACGCGGCATCAAGGAGTTGCCCGGCTACGGAGCCGAGCGCTGGCGCGTCGACTCCCGCTACGCCGTCCGGGTCGACGCCGCGCTGGACGAGCTGGGGGTGCTCGTCGAGCCCGCGAGCGTGGCATCGAAGGCATGGGACCGAATCGAGCTGCTCGCACGCGGCGCGCCCTGGACCCCACGAACGGTCCTCGTCACGGGCGCGGGGCCGATCGGCCTGCTGTCGGCGCTTGTCGCCGTGCAGCGCGGGTACGACGTGCACGTGCTGGATCTCGTGACGGAGGGCCCCAAGCCGGGGCTCGTCGCCGACCTGGGCGCTACGTACCACCAGGGGTCGGTCGGCGACCTCGGCTTCGCGCCCGACCTCGCCGTCGAGTGCACCGGCGTGGGCGCGCTGGCCTTCGACGTCGTCGAGCACGTCGCGCCGGGCGGTGTCGTCTGCCTGACCGGGATCTCGGGTGGCCGGCCGGGCAGGGCCGATCTCAGCGCGGTCAACAGGGACATCGTGCTGGGCAACACGGTGGTGTTCGGGGCGGTGAACGCCGCGCGGGCGCACTACGAGGAGGCGGTCCAGACTCTCGCCGCAGCCGACCACGGGTGGCTGTCGCGCCTGGTCAGCCGCCGTGTGCCACTCGATCGGTGGCCCGCGGCCCTGCAGAAGGGCCGAGATGATGTCAAGGTCGTCGTCGAACTGCGATGATCCTTAGGGGGCGGGTCCGCGCTGCTCCGGCCGGATCCGCCGGTGCCCCGATCGGAGGTGAGGAACGGCCGTGGTGACCCAAGCGACTGATCAGGACACTGCCGTGGCGGCAAGGCCGCCGCACGACACCAGAAAACCCGACCAGATCGAGGCGGACATCGAGCGTACCCGCGATCAGCTGGCCGGCACGATCGACGTGATCGCCGACCGGGTCCACCCC
>JBOHCZ010000249.1:0-7478 GCA_050699195.1 Streptomycetales bacterium | reverse complement strand
TCACCCACCTGCCGACCGGCATCGTCGTGGCCTGCCAGAACGAGAAGAGCCAGCTCCAGAACAAGGAGCAGGCGCTGCGCATCCTGCGCGCCCGGCTGCTCGCGGCGGCCCAAGAGGAGGCCGACCGGGAGGCCGCCGACGTCCGCAAGAGCCAGGTCCGCACCGTCGACCGTTCGGAACGCGTCCGCACCTACAACTTCGCCGAGAACCGGATCTCCGACCACCGGGTCAACTTCAAGGCCTACAACCTCGACCAGGTGCTGGACGGCGACCTCGACGCGGTGATCCAGGCGTGCGTCGACGCGGATCTGGCGGCCAGGCTGGCGGGGCAGCCGTGAACCACCTCATCAGGGAGATCGGGCGCGCCACCGTGCGGCTGGCCGACGCGGGGGTGCCCGCCCCCAGGTCCGACGCCGAGGAGCTCGCGGCGTTCGTTCACGGGGTCGGCCGCGGCATGTTGCACACCGTCGCCGACGCCGAGTTCGACGCAAAGTTCTGGGAGGCGGTGGCCCGCCGGGTGGCTCGCGAGCCGCTCCAGCACATCACGGGCCGGGCCCCGTTCCGCCACCTCGAGGTCGCCGTCGGCCCCGGCGTCTTCGTGCCGCGGCCTGAGACGGAGGCGGTGGCGGGGTGGGCGATCACGCTCCTGCGGGCGCGTACCGTCGACACCTCCCTCGTCGTGGACCTGGGCACCGGCTCCGGCGCGATGGCGCTCGCCATCGCCACCGAGGTGCCGGGTACCCGGGTGTACGCCGTCGAGCGCGACCCGGGTGCCTGCGTGTGGGCGCGCCGCAACCTGGCGGCCGCGGGCCGGCGGGATGGGCGGGGCGACGCCTGGTCGATCCCCGGGGATGGGGGCGTCAGCACGGTCGAGCTGTCCGAGGCCGACCTCGCCGACGCGCTCCGCGACCTCGACGGCGGCGTCGACGTCGTGGTGTGCAACCCGCCCTACATCCCGCTTGGCGAGGTGCTCGACGTCGAGGCGGGAGAGCACGATCCCGCGGAGGCGGTGTGGGCCGGACGCGACGGCCTCGAGGTCATCCGGGCCGTCGAGCGGGCCGCCGCCCGGCTGCTCAAGCCGGGGGGCTTCGTCGTGGTCGAGCATCACGAGGAGCAGGGACACGCGGTCCCCGAGTTGTTCCACGTCCGGGGAGGGTGGGTCGAGATCGCCGGTCACCGCGATCTCGCCGACCGCGACCGCTTCGTCACGGCACGCAGGGAAGGAGTCCGACCGTGAGCCGCCGTTTCGACTGCTCCGATGCCACGGAGCGCACCCGCGGGCTGAGTGAGGCCGCTTCCGCGATCCGGCGGGGAGAGCTGGTCGTCCTGCCGACCGACACGGTGTACGGCGTCGGGGCGGACGCCTTCACCCCCGACGCCATCGACGAGCTGCTCGCCGCCAAGGGCCGTGGGCGCGACATGCCCGTCCCGGTGCTCGTCGGGTCACCGCGCGCGGTCGACGGCATCGTGCTCTCGCTCGGCCGTCCCGGGCGCGATCTCATCGAGGCGTTCTGGCCAGGACCGCTCACCGTCATCGCCCGCGAGCAGCCCTCGCTGCGCTGGGACCTCGGTGAGGCCCGCGGCACAGTCGCGGTTCGCATGCCGCTGCACCCCGTCGCCATCGAGCTGCTGACCGAGACCGGTCCGATGGCGGTGAGCAGCGCCAACCGCAGCGGCGCCCCGCCCGCGACGTCCGCCGACGACGCCGAGAAGCAGCTGGGCGAGGCCGTCGCGGTCTACCTCGACGGGGGTCCTTGCGGGGCTCCCGTACCCTCTTCGATCGTGGACCTCACGGGTACGCCCCCGCGGCTGCTCCGGGAGGGAGCGCTGTCCGTGGCGGAGTTGCGTGAGGTCCTTCCCGACCTCAATGGGGTCTGAGCCGGCGTGCCATCACGCGCCACCGCACGAGCGCACCCCGCCGGTCAGAGGTTTAGGCTAGGGAGATGATGTCCTCGAGCGGCGACGACACCGGGTGACTCCGGTGCGGGAGTACCTCCTCACCGCGCTCGTGGCCGCTGGCGTCACCTACCTGCTCACCGGCGTCGTTCGGCGGCTCGCTTCGGCGGCGGGGGTAATGACTCCGGTCCGTGACCGTGACGTGCATGCGATCCCCACGCCACGTCTCGGCGGTCTGGCCATGTTCGGCGGGCTGTGCGCCGCGCTGCTGGTCGCGAGCCAGCTGCCGCTGCTGCGCAGCATCTACGAGGACTCCACCGACGTGCAGGCGCTGCTCTCCGGAGCGGCGCTGATCTGCCTGCTGGGGCTCATCGACGACCGCTGGGGGCTCGACGCCCTCACCAAGCTGGCGGGACAGATCGTCGCCGCGGGTGTCATGGTCATCCAGGGGATCCAGATCATCTGGCTGCCGATCCCGGGCATCGTCACGCTCTCCCTCGACCCGACGTCGGGCGTGATCCTGACGGTGCTCACCATCGTCGTGACGATCAACGCGGTGAACTTCGTCGACGGGCTCGACGGGCTGGCCTCGGGCATGGTCGCGATCGGCGCCATGGCGTTCTTCGGCTACGCCTACCTGCTCGCGGTCGTGCACGGGCTCGAGCGCGCGGCGGCGCCCACGCTGGCCACGGCCGTGCTGATGGGCATCTGCGTGGGCTTCCTGCCGCACAACTTCCACCCGGCCCGCATCTTCATGGGTGACTCCGGGTCGATGCTCATCGGGCTGCTGCTCGCGGCCTCGTCGATCAGCCTCACCGGCCAGCTCGACCCGGGCGCGGTGAACTCCCAGAACCTCGCGCCGGCGCTGGTGCCGCTCATCCTGCCGTTCGCGATCCTCGCGGTGCCGCTGATGGACCTGATGCTGGCCGTCGTCCGGCGCACCCTCGGCGGCAGGTCGCCCTTTGCCGCGGACAAGCAGCACCTCCACCACAGGCTGCTCGAGCTCGGCCACTCCCACCGCCGTGCCGTGCTGATCATGTACTTCTGGGCCGGCCTGATCGCTTTCGGCACCGTCATCGTGTCGATCATCGACGCGCCGATCGTGGTGGTGGCCCTCACCTTGATCCTCGTGCTGTTCGGGCTGATCGTCCTCAACGAGCCCCGGCTGCGCTCGCCCAGGCGCGCGTTCGCCCAGCGCAAGCACCCGCCGCTGCCGTTGCGTGCTCCGGCGTCGGAGGAGGCGCCGCGGGTCCCCACCCAGGCCGAGGGGAGTCGCGACCAGCAGCCGTGGTCGCAGCGTTCCAAGCGCGCGGTGTGACGACGCCCACACCGCTTGAGTAGAGTTGTGGCGAGGGAGCTTGTGATAGATTTCACGAACACCCCGGCGGCACGTGGACGCGATGGTAGGCAGGTACCATGAGCCCGCAGCAGCCACCCGGTGAGCGGCCGAGGCTTAGTGTCTTCGCGCTCGCCGGGATCGGTATGCTGAACGCCTTGTGCCTGCTCGCCGGGGTCGTTCTGGGATGGCTGGTCGACCAGCGTCTCGGGACGACCCCAACGTTCATCTTCGTGGGGATGTTGCTGGGCATCGTCGCCGGTGCCGTCGGGACGTACCGCGAGATTCGCAAGTACCTCAAGGACTGAGTGGAGGTCACGAGCTTGGCTGCGGAGTTCGCGCTGACCGGGGTGACCCGGAACTACCGCAGGGTGCTCATCATCGCGCCCGTGCTCGGTGGCATCGGCCTCGTGGTGTCGGCGGTGCTCGGCCACGTCGACGTCGGCATCCTGCTGTGCGTGGGCCTGGCGCTGGGCTTCCTCAACACCCGGATGGTGCTCTCGGCCGCCGCCAAGTTCTCCTCCGACGGCGACCACGCCAAGCGACCGCTGGTGCTGAGCGCGCTGCGGCGCCTCGCGGTGATCACCGCGGTGGCCCTCCTGGTGGCCGTCGCCTTCCGCCCGGAGGGTGTGGCCGTCCTCGGCGGCCTGGCCCTGTACCAGCTGCTCCTGCTCGGCAACACGTCCGGCGCACTGCTCCGTGAGGTGCGTAAGGCATGACGAACGTCCTGGCCGTCGAAGAGATCCACATCGGCACCCACCACACCGTGGAGGTCGCCGGCTTCACCCTGAACATCGACACGATCGCCTCCACCGCGGTTGCCGGCCTGATCGTCGTCGGGTTCGGCCTGTTCCTGCGCTCCCGCGTCACCAGCGAGGTGCCAGGCAAGGCGCAGCTGCTCTGGGAGTCCGTGGTCGGCAGCGTGCAGCGCGAGGTCGAGGCGAACATGGGGCGGGTGGCGCCCTACGTCGTGCCGCTCGCGGTGTCGCTGTTCTTCTTCATCCTGATCGCCAACTGGATCGAGATCGTTCCCACCGAGCACACCCTGCCCGCGCCGACCGCGGACGTGAACCTCACCTATGCCCTGGGGCTGCTCGTGATCGGTTGGGCGACCGTAGCGGGGGTTCGCCAGCGGGGGGTGGTGTCCTATGTCAAACACTTCTTCCAGCCCTACTGGTGGCTCTTCCCGATCAACCTCATCGAGGAGATAACGAAGCCCGTCACGCTGGCGCTGCGACTGTTCGGCAACATCTTCTCCGGCGGGATCATGATCACGTTGATCGCGCTGTTCCCCGCCGTGCTGATCCCGTTCCCCAACGCGGCCTGGAAGCTCTTCGACATGTTCATCGGGGTGATCCAGGCGTTCATCTTCGCCCTGCTGACGATCCTGTACTTCGGTACCGCCGTGCGGTCAGACGAGCACTGACCTTCTGTCCGCGTCCGCGTCCGTACGGACACATCCCACCTGGCACGAGAGAAAAATCCAGAATCTAAGGAGAGAAATGGCAGCTGCTGCGAATCTCGACTCCGCGGTCAGCCTGGCCGGCGCGTTCATCGGCGGCGGGCTCGCTCTGGGCGGTGGCGCGATCGGCGCCGCGGTCGGTGACGGTCTCGCGGGAAGCGCGACGATCTCCGGTGTGGCCCGCCAGCCCGAGGCCCAGAGCCGGCTGTTCACGATCTTCTTCCTGACCGTGGGCCTGGTCGAGGCGATGTACTTCATCAACCTGGCCTTCATGGCCCTGTTCGTGTTCGTCCTCGCGGGTTAGTCCGATGTCTTCGATCGTCCTCGCCCAGCAGAACTTCCTGGTCCCCAACGCCACCTTCTTCGCGGAGCTCATCGGCTTCGCGATCGTGCTTGCAGTGCTGTGGCGCTGGGTGATCCCGCCGGTCCAGCGGGCCCTCGACCGGCGCCAGGAGACCATCCGCGAGCAGCTGGAGGAGAGCCGGGCGGCGAGGGAGCGCCTCGAGGCCGCCGAGCAGGAGTACCAGCGGGCCCTCGCCGAGGCCCGCCGTGAGGCGAGCCGCCTTCGCGAGGAGGCCTACGCACAGCGCAAGGCCATCGTCGACGAGGCGGCCGGCGAGGCCGAGGCCAAGGCGCAGGAGATCCTGGCCCGGGCCGAGGAGCGGATCGCCTCCGAAACCCGGCAGGCCATGATCGGGCTGCGGCACGAGGTCGGCGGTCTCGCCGCGGAGCTGGCCGGCCGGATCGTCGGCGAGTCGCTCCAGGACGACGCCCGCCAGCGCAGGGTCATCGAGCGTTTCCTCGATGACCTCGAGCGGGAGCGGGCGGGCGCCGACGGCGAGGCGGAGCGGGTCCGCTGATGCAGGGGGCAAGCCGCACATCGCTCGCCGCGACCAGGGACCGGCTCCGCGTGACGCTGTCGCGGGAGGCGGGGCCGTCGGAGGACGCCGGTCTCGCGCAGCTCGGTGAGGAGCTGTTCACCGTGCTGCGCCTGCTCGACCGTGAGCACGCCCTGCGCCGGGCACTGGCCGACCCGTCGCCTTCACCCGACCGCAGGAGCGCCCTGCTCCGGTCGGCGCTCGACGGGAAGGTGAGCGGCGCCACGCTGGACCTCCTGGACGGCGTCGTACGGGCGCGCTGGTCCCGTTCCGCCGACCTCGCCGATGCCGTGGAGGTGGCCGCGGTGCTGACGGAGGCGGCCCGCGCCGAGCGGGAGGGCTACCTCGACGAGCTCGAGGACGAGCTGTTCCGCTTCGGCCGTATCGTCGACGGCCAGCCGAGCCTGCGGACCGCACTCGCCGACCGGGCGCTGCCCCCCGACCGCAAGCGCGAGCTGCTCCGCTCGCTGCTCGCCGACCGGGCGACCCCTGGCACCCTTCGCCTGGTGAGCGAGGTCGCGGCGCACCCCAGGGGCCGTACGTTCGACCGTGGCCTCGGGGTCTGCACCGGGCTGGTCGCCGAGTGGCGCGGGCGGCTGATCGCGGTGGTGCGCACTGCCGTGCCCCTCAGCGCAGACGAGCGGCTCCGGCTCGCAAACGCGCTGGCCAGGACGTACGGTCACGAAGTCAACCTGAATATCGAGGTCGATCCCGATGTCGTGGGCGGGCTGAGCGTGCGGATCGGCAACGAGGTGCTCGACGGCACCCTCGCGCGCCGGGTCGACTACGTCCGCAGGCGCCTCGCAGGCTGACCATCCATCCCCCGCTACGAGGCACGAGTACGAGGCATGACTACGAGGAGAGCAGGGACCTGAAATGGCGGAGCTGACCATCCGGCCGGAGGAGATCCGGCACGCCCTGGAGCGCTTCGTCCAGTCGTACGAGCCGGAGGCCGCCGCGCGCGAGGAGGTCGGCACCGTCACCGAGGCCGGTGACGGCATCGCCCGCATCGAAGGGCTGCCCTCGACCGAATCGCAGGAGCTTCTCGAGTTCGTGGACTGCACGCTCGGCCTGGCACTGAACCTGGACGTGCGGGAGATCGGCGCCATCGTCCTGGGTAACTTCCAGGGCATCGAGGAGGGCCAGCCCGTGCGGCGGACCGGCCAGGTGCTGTCCGTCCCCGTGGGCGACGGGTACCTCGGCAGGGTCGTCGACCCGCTGGGCAAGCCGCTCGACGGGCTCGGCCCGGTCGAGTCCGACGAGCGCCGCGCGCTCGAGCTGCAGGCGCCCACCGTCGTGCAGCGACAGCCCGTCAAGGAGCCGCTGCAGACCGGCGTCAAGGCGATCGACGCCATGACGGCGATCGGCCGGGGGCAGCGCGAGCTGATCATCGGCGACCGCCAGACCGGCAAGACCGCGATCGCCATCGACACGATCATCAACCAGCGCGAGAACTGGCGCAGCGGCGACCCGAAGAAGCAGGTCAAGTGCGTCTACGTGGCCATCGGCCAGAAGGGCAGCACGATCGCCGAGGTGCGTGCGGCACTCGACGAGGCCGGCGCGCTGGAGTACACCGCGATCGTCGCCGCCCCGGCCTCCGACCCGGCGGGCTACAAGTACATCGCCGCCTACGCGGGGTCGGCGATCGCCCAGCACTGGATGTACCAGGGGCAGCACGCGCTCATCGTCTTCGACGACCTGTCCAAGCAGGCCGAGGCCTACCGTGCGGTGTCGCTGCTGCTGCGCCGCCCGCCCGGCCGCGAGGCCTACCCCGGTGATGTGTTCTACCTGCACTCCCGGCTGCTCGAGAGGTGCGCGAAGCTCTCCGACGAGATGGGCGGCGGGTCGCTCACCGGCCTGCCGATCGTCGAGACCAAGGGCAACGACATCTCGGCCTACATCCCGA
>JBOHCZ010000248.1:0-7345 GCA_050699195.1 Streptomycetales bacterium | reverse complement strand
GGGTGAGGACGAGCCCGGCACCCAGCCCGGCCACGCCGATGGCGTGCTCCGCCTCGGCCGGTACCGCCAGCCGGTTGGGCAGCGCCAGCCCGGCCAGGTCGAGGGGGGTGCCGATCGCCGGGCCGGGCCATCCGCCGTACAGCTCGCGGACCAGGCGCTCGTCACGGACCCGCAGCTCGCCGACCCCGACCCGCGGCGTGCGCGTCATGTAGTGGGCGACGAACTGGGGCGTGGAGAAACGCATCGGGCTGCGGAACCAGTCCCACCAGGCGCCGCCCGCCTCGGCCGCCCGCTGGGTCCGCTCGACCTCGGGACGCCGCCGCTCCTGGTACGCCCGCAGCGCCTCGTCCAGGTCGGCGTGGTCCCGCAGGGCGGCGCTGAGCTCCATGCCGTCCTCGAGGGCCAGCTTGGTGCCGGAGCCGACCGACGGGTGGGCGGTGTGCGCGGCGTCGCCGAGCAGCACCACGCCCTCGTGGTGCCAGGTGGCGTTGCGGATCTCGCGGAACTTCAGCCAGCGCGAGTTGTTCCCGACGAGGCGGTGCCCGTCGAGGTCGGGGGCGAACACCCCCTGCAGGTAGGCGAGGCTGGCCTCGTCGGACTCACCCGGCGCCAGCTCGGCCGGGCTGTCCTGACGGAGGCCGGCGCGGCGCAGCGCCTCGTCGTCCGCGTCGACGATGAAGGTGCTGAGCCGGTCGCCGACGGGGTAGACGTGCGCACCGAAACATCCCGCACCGTCCTCCTCGAACACGAACGCGAACGAGCGGAAGCGCCTGGTGGCCCCCAGCCAGATGTAGTTGGAGCGCCCCTGCAGCACCGAGGGCCGGAAGCGTTCCGCGAGCGCCTCGCGCACCATGCTGTTCACACCATCCGCGCCGACAAGCAAGTCGTGCGCGGGCACGTCGGCGAGGGTCCCGAGGTTGTGGCGGAAGCGCAGCTCGACCCCCTCGGCCGCCGCCCGCCGCTGCAGGACACCCAGCAGCCGCCGCCGGGTCAGCGCCCAGAAGCGGTGCCCGCCCGCCCACACGCTCCGGCCCCGGTGCCGGACCTCGATGCCGTCCCAGCGCGCCGCGCTCGCCTTCAGCGCGTCGTACGTACCGGCGTCGGAGGCCTCCAGGCGCCGTACGGCCTGCTCGGAGAACACCACGCCGAGACCGTAGGCGTCGTCCGGGCCGTTGCGCTCCACCACCACGACCCGGTCGGCGGGGCGGGAGCGCTTGGCGAGTGTCGCGAAGTACAGCCCCCCTGGGCCGCCCCCGACGACGACGATCCGCCGGGCGCTCACGACGGCTCGCGCTCCCCGGCGGCCTTGTCCACCTCGCCGCCCTTGCCCACCTTGGCCTCGATGTCCCTGCGCAGCGCCGCCTTGTCGACCTTGCCGACGGCCGTGACCGGCAGCTCGCCGACCACCTCGAGACGCTCGGGGAGCTTGAAGGCGGCCACCCCCTGGTCCCGCAGGTGGGCGACCAGGGCGGGCAGGTCGATTCCCGTACGGGGGGCGACCTGAAGCGGTACGACGTAGGTGCACACCCGCTCGCCGAGCTCGCGGTCGGGCATCGCGACCACGGCCACCTGGCCCACCCCGGGGTGGGCCAGCAGCAGGTTCTCGATCTCCTCGGCCGAGATCTTCTCCCCGCCGCGGTTGATGAGGTCCTTCGCGCGGCCCTCGACGACGAGGTTTCCGTCCGGCCTGCGGCGCACCACGTCGCCCGTCCGGTAGAAGCCGTCCGCGGTGAACGCGCGGGCGTTGTGCTCCGGCGCCCGGTAGTACCCCCTGATCGTGTAGGGCCCGCGGACGTGCAGCTCGCCCAGCTCGCCGTCGGGCAGCGGCCGCCCGGCGTCGTCCACCACCCGGATCTCGTCGCCCTCCGACATCGGCCGTCCCTGCGTACCGAGAACGGCGTCCTCCGGGTCGTCCGGGTGGGTGTAGTTCAGCAGCCCCTCGGCCATCCCGAACACCTGCTGCACCGCGCACCCGAGGTGCGGCCGCACCCGGACCGCCACCTCGGGGTTGAGCTTGGCCCCCCCGACCTGCAGCAGGGACAGGCTCGACAGGTCGTACGCAGCGTTCTGGGGAGCGTTCTGGGCAGTGCTCTGGGTAGCGTTCTGGGCGGCCTCCATCCAGCGGATCGCGAGCGCCGGGACGGCCGCCGTCACCGTGACGCGCTCCCGTTCGATCAGCGGGAAGACCGTGGCCGGGCTCGGGTCGGGCGCGAGCACCGCCGTTCCGCCCGCGTGCAGCGTCCCGAGCACGCCGGGGCAGCCCAGCGGGAAGTTGTGGGCGACCGGCAGGGCCGCCAGGTAGACGGTGGCGGCGGTGAATCCGCACACTTCCCCGCTGGCCCGCAGGTTGTAGGAGTAGTCGTCGTGGGTCCGCGGGATCAGCTTCGGCAGCCCGGTGGTGCCGCCGGAGAGCAGGAAGAAAGCGACGTCCTCCGGCAGCGGCGCGCTGTGCCGGCGCCGCACGCCCGGTGTGTCCTCGTCCGGGGCGACCTCGCCTGCTGCGTCCTCGGCGGGCACCCCCGCGTGCCTGCCCACCTCCTCGGCGGTGATCACCTGGCGGAGGCTCGCCACATCCCGCTGCACCTCGTCGGCGAGGGCCAGGTAGTCGAACTTCGGGTGGTCCGCCGGTACGACGTAGGCCGTCGCGGCGGTGAACTCACAGAAGTACCGGATCTCGTGGCGCCGGTGCGCGGGCAGCGCGAACACCGGCAGCGCGCCCAGCCGGAACAGCGCGAAGCTCAGCGTGACGAACTCCACGGTGTTGGGCAGCTGGACGACGACGTGGTCCCCGGGCCGCAGGCCGCGGCCCCGCAGCCACGCGGTCAGCCGGTCGGCCTCCTCGTCGAGCCGGCGATAGCTGACCCGGCGGGAGCCGCACACCACGGCGGTGCGCTCGCCGTACCGCTCCGCCCACGCGTGCAGCAGGCCCCCGAGGGTGTCCCCCTGCCAGTAGCCCGCGCGCCGGTAGCGCGCGGCGAGCTCCGCGGGCCAGGGAGTGAAGCCCTCAAGCATGCCTCTCCTCTCCCGCCGCCCTGGGCGAGGCTAACGGGTGGCGTGCGTTTCATGGAACGCCTCGACGAGCCGGGGAAGTCCAGGAGGGCACTGGCTGTCGCCATGTCACGACCGGTGGCCGCCCCGAAGGCCAATCAGTCAGCCGGCGGGCGGCTCGCTGAGGGCGCAGCCCGGCCGCACCGCCGATATGCACATACCGGCGAGATCGACCGACCACCAGCTCGCCGGTACGTGCATTCCTGCCGCGGACGAGACTAATCTCGCTGCGGCAGGGCCGTGGCCTGGCCGAGGAGGGTCCTGTGAGTTTCCATGGCCGCGAGCCGGTTCTCTTCGCGCGAGAGCTCGCGTTCGGATTCGGCGCCACCCCGGTGCTGGCCGGCGTCGACCTGTCCGTGCGGGCGGGCGAGGTGCTTGCCGTCATGGGCAGGAGCGGGTCGGGCAAGTCGACGCTGTTGCACTGCCTCGCGGGACTGCTCACCCCGCACGCCGGCGAGGTATGGCTGGCCGGCCGGCGCATCGACAACCTGCCGGAACGGCGACGCTGCGACCTGCGGCTGCGCGCGTTCGGTTTCGTGTTCCAGTTCGGGGACCTGCTCCCTGAACTTGATCTGGTGGAGAACGTCGAACTTCCGCTGCGCATGCTCGGGGCGCCGAAACGCGCGGCCCGCCGGTCGGCGCTCGAGGTCATGGAGCGGCTCGGTATCGCGTCCCAGGCACATCGCCAGATCGCCCACGTCTCAGGTGGTGAGCAGCAGCGCGCCGCCCTGGCGCGGGCGCTCGCGCGCAGGCCGCAGGTGGTGTTCGCTGACGAGCCCACCGGCTCCCTGGACGACGCGAACCGCGCGGTCGTGCTCGACCTCATGGTGTCCCTGGCACGTGCGGACCAGGTCGCGGTGGTCGTGGCCACGCACGACCGCGACGTCGCCGCGCGGTGCGACCGCGTCCGCCACGTTGAGGGTGGGCGGCTGCTCGACCTGGCCGAGAGCCGGTGACCTGGTCGGCGGTACGGCTGGGGCTTCGGCTCGTTGCACTGCGCGGCCCGTCCGGGGTGTTGCGCACGGTTGTGCTCGGGCTGGCCGTGGCCGCCGTCACCGTCCTCGCGCAGTTCGCGGCGACCGCACCGTTCGTCTTGGGGGCGCAGCAGGGGCGGGCGGACGCCCGCGCGGCCGTCGTCCTCGACCCTGACGAGCGTGGTGTCCTGCGTTACGGGGAGGTGACGTCCACGTGGCGGGGCCAGGAGTTCGTGCGGGTGCTCGTCTCGGGTGGTCCGTCCGCGCCTGCGCCGCCGGGCCTGGAGGCGCTTCCCCAGCCAGGTCAGGTGGCGCTGTCTCCTGCGCTGGCCGGGCTGACCGCAGAGAGTCCCTCGCTGGCGGGGTACTTCAGCGGCTACGCGCGCGTCGGCCCTGTCGGACCTGCGGGTTTGCTGCGCCCTGACGAGCTGCGCGCGGTGGTAGGCGTGGACCCGCAGGCTGGGCGATTCTCGCCGGTAGGTGGTTTCGGGGCGGAGGCGGGCTCCGTCACGGGAACCGGCGGTGTGTTCACCGTCGTGGCGTTGATGTTCCTGGTGGTGCTAGCGGCTCCCGGTGCGGTGCTGGTGGCCGTGGCGACCCGCTTGTCGGCCGGTCTTCGCGACCGGCGTCTGGTCACGCTGCGCACCCTCGGGCTCAGACCGTCGCGCATGCGGCTGCTGGTCGCCGTCGAGTCCGGGGTGGTCGCCGCCGCCGGGGCGCTGGCGGGCTTGGTGGTCTTTCTGCTTCTGCGGCCCTACGACCGGGCGATTCCCTGGACCGGTCTCAGCGTGTACGCGTCCGACCTCAAACCGCCGGCTGCGGTCGTCGGTGCTGTCACGCTGGCGGTGCCCGCTCTGGCCACGCTCGTCTCGCTGCTGTCCGTACCGCGTCGAACGGGTGACTCGGTGCGGGCTTCAAGCGAGATCCCACGGCGGCGGATCGTGGCACTGGCCGTGCTCATTGTCGGGCTGGGGGTACTGGCCATCGCGCCGCTTCTGACCGGGCGGATCGCCGCACGGGATCAGTTCACGGTCCTCATGGTCGGCGCCCTGGCCGTGGCCATCGGCCTGCCCGTCGGGTTGCCCGTGATGCTGCAGCGACTCTCCCGACACTGGGGCACCACGGCACGCCACCCCGGGACGCTCGTGGGTGCGCGCTGGACACAAGCGGACCCGGGCGGCGCGGCTCGGCTGGGCGCTGGGATGTGCGTCGCGTTGTTCGCGTTCGGGATGGCGATGCCGGTCGCCTCCCTACTCCGAGGCGATGAGACCGCCGGGCGAGTGGGGCTGGCCGCTGCCCGCGGGCTCAACCTGACGGTGACCGACGCTGGGCGACCGCGCCTGGAACCGGACGAGCTGGAGCGCATGTCCGGGGTACGCCGGGTGCTGCCTGTCGTGACCCTGCGCGACCGGAACGGCCTGGACGTCGCCGCTCTTGTGGCCTCGTGCGCCGACCTCGACAAGCTGGCCGTGGCCGCCCCCAGCCGGTGCGACGACGAACTGGCCTGGCTGTCGACGACCGACTTCCCGGTCAACGTGCTGGTGCGTGACCTTCGACCACCGCTACGACTGGCCGCTGACCGACGGGTGCCGCTGCCCGACCCCGACCAGGCCGTACAGGCGGGACTGGGCCCCGAGCTCGACGGCGCACTGCTCGTCCCGCCGAGGACCCCCCACGGCGTACCGGCGTTCGGGCGATCCGGAGCACAGCCGCAAGCCAGCTTCCTGGTCAACCTGCCCGACGATCCCGACGCGGTCGAGGCGTTCCGCGGCCAGCTCGCGGCGCGGGCACCGGCGGCTGATGCCAGCAACGACTACCAGGAGTGGGTGTCGGGCGCCTCCCGGTTCGAGACGCCGATCAGGTGGATACGGCTCGGCCTTGGGGCCGGGCTCGGGCTCGCGGCGTTCGCCCTGTGCCTGGCCGCGGCCGGTGACACGGTGGCCCGGCGCCATCGCCTCGGACGGCTGCTGGTGGTCGGGGCACCCCCAGGAGTTCGACTCCGCGCACACGTGGTCGCCACCCTGGGGCCGCTCGCCTTCGGAGCCGTGGTCTCTGTCGCTGCGGGCTGGGTGGCCTCCGTGGTGTTCTCCGCCGTGGACGACCGGGCGTTCGTGCCCTGGACGGCGTACGCCCTGCTGCTCGCGACAGTGCTCGGCTGCCTCGCCGCGGTCACCGCCGTCACAACCCCCCTCGCGCTGCGCGCACTCGACACCGAGGACCTGATCCGGGAATGACCCCGCCAGGGCGGTCCGGGGGCTCGGCGCGACGACCCCGCTCAGCCGACGCCGAGCAGCTGCCGGGCGAGATCCGGCCGGCGGCGGAACTCCGGCGTGGGCGAGCGGTGCACCACCCGGCCCTTCTGCAGCACGGCGATCTCGCTCGCCAGTGCGAACGCGGTACGCAGGTCCTGCTCGACAAGCAGCACGGAAAGCCCCTCGTCCCGCAGCCCCGCGATGACGTCCTCGACCTGGCGTACGACGGCGGGGGCCAGCCCGTCGGAGGGCTCGTCGAGCAGCAGCAGGCGCGGGTTGCCGAGCAGGGCGCGGCCGATGGCGAGCATCTGCTGCTCGCCGCCCGAGAGCTGATCGCCTCGGTTGCGCTGGCGCTCGCGCAGCCGCGGCAGCAGCTCGTACACCCGGCCGACGCTCCACGGCCCGGGCCGGGCCGCGATGCGCAGGTTCTCCTCGACGGTCAGCGGGCCGAACACCCGCCGGCCCTGCGGCACCAGGCCCACCCCGGCCCGGGCGACGGCGTCCGGGCGGGCCCCGGCCAGCTCGCGGCCGGCCAGCCGGACGCTCCCGGAGTAGGGTCGTACGAGTCCCATGACGGTCGCGATCAGCGTGGTCTTGCCGACGCCGTTGCGGCCGAGCACGGCCGTCGCACGCCCCTCGTCCAGTGTGAGGTCGACGCCGTCGAGCACCACGCTGCCCCGGTACCCGGAACGCAGCCCGCGCACCTCGAGCAGGGCCGTCATGCCGTCTCCTCGGGGACCGCTTCGAACAGCTCCCCGGCGTCGGCGGCCCCCAGGTAGGCCCGCTGCACCTCGTCCGAGGCACGCACCTGCTCGGGGGTACCGTCGGCCAGCACCCGCCCCAGATGCAGGACCGTGACGTGGGTCGCGAGGCGGAAGACGACGTCGAGGTCGTGCTCGATGACGAGCACGGTGACCTCGCCGGGCAGCCCCAGCACGAGGTCGGCGAACCGCGCGCTCTCGGCCCCCGACATGCCGGCGGTGGGCTCGTCGAGCAGCAGCACGCGGGGCTGCGCGGCCAGGGCGACGGCGACCTCGAGCTGGCGGCGCTCGCCGTGGGACAGGGCGGCGG
>JBOHCZ010000247.1:0-7513 GCA_050699195.1 Streptomycetales bacterium | reverse complement strand
CAACCCGCATGATCGACAGTGGGACCGTGCCCCCCTGGCACCCCCGCGCCGGCGTGTCGCTCACACCATCACACAGGCCAAACCCGGATCAGACAGACCTACCCGCGACTACGCAATGGCCCTGGGGTTTGGCCATCGTCGAGACGCTCGCCTTGCGCTGGGGCATCGCTGCCGACCACGAGGTGGGTCGCATGGTGTGGGCAGAGCTGGACGGGAGGTCTCAGCAGTGACCGGCGGGTGCATGTGAGGCCGCGAACGGGTCGAAGGGCCCTGGCCTGGCCCGTACACCCATGCCTACGGTCATGGTCCGATGACGGATGCGACCATCAGCGGCGCGGACGAGGCTAGCCTGCGCGCGGTCTTCCAGGCTGCGGGCGCCTGGGGGACGGTGGCGTCGGTCTACCTCGGCCGCACGCCAGGCGCCTTGCGCGACCCCGATCTGGAGCTGCGCTGGCACGCGATGGCCGAGAGCCTCACGGATCAGAGGGTCGACCAGCCCACGCTCGACGCCGTGCACCGGCGTGTCCTGGCGGGGCCGCCCGGTTCGGATGTAATCGCGATGTTCGCCGCGGGTGGCGAGGTGCTGTTCGCACAGGAGACGCCGGGCAGCGACCATGCCGACCTCGCCGTCGGCGGGCCGCTGCCGCACGCGCTACCGCTGCTGGCCTGGATGCAGCGGCACCCCCCGCACGTCGTCGTGACGGTCGACCGCCGGGGCGCCGAGATCGTCAGCGTCCCCCGCGGGCGGGTGAGCGGTGAGACGGTCACGGTGTACGGCCCGGACGACGAGATCGAGCGCAACCGGCCGGGCGGCTGGTCCCAGCCGCGGTACCAGCATCGCGCCGAGGATTCGTGGCTGCACAACGCGGCCACCGTCGCGGATGCCGTGGCGCGGGCGCTGCGCCGGGTGCGGGCCCGGCTGCTGGTGCTCGCGGGCGACGTACGCGCCCGGCAGTTCCTGGAGGAGCACCTGGGCGCCGCCGTCCGGCGAAAGGTGGTGATACGGCACGTCACCGGGGGTCGAGCGCCGGACGGTTCGCGGGCGATCCACGAGGCGGAGGTCGCCGAGGCCGTGACCGGCAGCGCCGAGGACGAGACGGCCGGGCTGCTCGACCGCCTGGCGGAGGGGCGTGGCCCCGACGGCCGCACTGTCGAGGGGGTGCGGTCGACGCTCGATGCGCTCGCCCAGGGCCGCGTCGCGACCTTGCTTGTCGTGGATGATCCGGGCGACGAGCGCGTCGCGTGGTTCGGCCCGGGGACCAGCCGGCTCGCCGAGCGCCCCGACGCACCCTCGCTGGCTGGGGCGCGGCCCACGGGCGCCCGGCTCACCGACGCGGCGGTGGGTGCCGCGCTGATCACCCGCGCGGGGATCCGTGTCGTGGCACCGGGAAGCGCGCATGCTCCGGCAGAGGCCATCGGGGCGTTGTGCCGCTTCCGGCTGCCCCCTCCGGGGTCTTGATCAGTACGGCCTTGATCAGTACGGCCAGCTGGGGAGTGCCGGGGTGTCGCTGGGCCAGCTCATCGCGTACCACCACACAGTGGTGGAGGCGACGGAGGCGACGAGTGCGGCCAGCACCCACAGGAGCAGCACCATTGATATCCCTGCGACGAGAGTTGACGAGACGTTCCTTCGAGGATAGGTGGGCACTCCGGGCGCGGGGTGCCGACCGCCGGCCGCGAGGCGCCCTCACCATGAGAGTTGCGTCACACCGGCGGTTCCGGTAAAGGCGCGGTTACTCGCTGGGGCGCCGGAAAGTTGGGAGCCTCCCTGGTTGTCTCATCCGCCGCCGCCGCCGCCCCGACCGATCGACCGACCGATCGACCGACCGGCCGGGAATGGAGGCCGGCCCGATGTTGTTGCACGTGCAACGTTGTAGATGCAACCAACAAGGCGCCTCGTAGAGGCCCGCAGGACACTTCATGGAGGACAGATGACAGAGATCGCGTCCGCCCCGCTCGCCAGCTTTACCGGCGAGTACCAGCTCGATCCCGCCCACACCCGGATCGGCTTCGCCGCGCGGCACGCGATGGTGGCCAGCGTGCACGGCGAGTTCGCCGAGTTCAGCGGCACCGCGTGGCTCGACGGGGACGACCCGGCCAAGTCGCGCGTCGAGCTGACGATCGATGCGGCGAGCATCGCCTCGGGCAACGCCGACCGCGACGCTCACCTGCGCGCCCCGGACTTCCTGGACGTGGAGCGGTACCCGACGCTCACCTTCCGCAGCACGGGGGCCCGCCTGGTCGACGAGGACAGCTTCGTGCTGACCGGTGACCTCACGATCCGCGACGTCACGCGGGCGGTCGAGGTGCCGTTCACCCTTGAGGGGCAGGCCACCGACCCCTTCGGGAACGCCCGCGTCGGGTTCTCGGGACAGGCGTCGATCAACCGCAAGGACTGGGGCCTGACTTGGAACGTCGCGCTCGAGTCCGGCGGCATCCTGGTCGGCGACAAGATCAAGTTGCTGTTCGACGTCTCGCTCGTGCGCCAGAGCTGAGACGCCCTTAGACGGGGGCCGCTGCCCGCCCGCACACGCATCCCTCGTAGGCTCCGGCCGGAGGGATGCGTGATGCGCTTCGGACGGTACTTCGAGGAGTTCGAGATCGGTGCGACCTACCGGCACTGGCCGGGCAAGACCGTCACCGAGTACGACAACCACCTGTTCTGCCTGCTCACCATGAACCACCACCCCCTGCACCTCGACGCGCACTACGCGCAGCAGGCGACGCAGTTCGGGCGCAACGTGGTGGTCGGCAACTACGTGTACTCACTGCTGCTCGGCATGTCGGTGCCCGATATCAGCGGCAAGGCGATCGCCAACCTCGAGGTCGAGTCACTGCGCCACGTCGCGCCGACCTTCCACGGCGACACCGTCTACGGCGAGACGACCGTGCTCGACACGACACCGTCCCGGTCCAAGCTCGACCGGGGTGTCGTACGGGTCGAGACGCGGGGGCACAACCAGGACGGCACGCTGGTGTGCGTGTTCCGCCGCGCTGTCCTCGTCCCCACGCTGGCCTCGGCCGGCGAGCACGGCGGTGACCAGCCGGCCCGCCCGCAGCCGAGGGAGACCTGAGGTGGGGCGGCTCACCCAGACCGCCGGCCTGACCGACGTACAGCGGGAGATCATCGCGACGGTGCGGGAGTTCGTCGACCGGGAGATCCTGCCCGTGGCCGGCGAGCTGGAGCACACCGACACCTACCCGACGGGGATCGTCGAGCGGATGCGGGAGCTTGGCCTGTTCGGTCTCACGATCGGTGAGGGCTACGGCGGGCTCGGCGAGTCCCTGCTCACCTACGCGCTGGTCGTCGAGGAGATCGCGCGCGGCTGGATGAGCGTGTCGGGCATCATCAACACGCACTTCATCGTGGCGTACATGATCGCCCAGCACGGCACGCCGGAGCAGCGCGAGCACTTCCTGCCCCGGATGGCCACCGGGGAGGTCACCGGTGCGTTCTCGATGTCCGAGCCCGGCTGCGGATCTGACGTGTCGGCGATCAGGACCCGCGCCCGGCGTGCCGACGGGCACGGAGACGGGTCGGACGCCGGGTACGTCGTCGACGGGCAGAAGATGTGGCTCACCAACGGTGCGACGGCCAACCTCGTCGCGCTGCTCGTCAAGACCGACGAGGGCGCCGAGTCGGTGTACCGGAACATGACGACGCTGCTCGTCGAGAAGCAGCCCGGGTACGGCGAGGTCGCGCCGGGGCTCACCGTGCCCGGCAAGATCGGGAAGATGGGCTACAAGGGCGTCGACACGACCGAGCTGGTGCTCGACGGTTTCCGCGTGCCGGCCTCGCGGGTGCTCGGCGGGACGCCCGGCAGGGGCTTCTACCAGATGATGGACGGGGTGGAGGTCGGCCGGGTCAACGTCGCGGCGCGCGGCTGCGGCCTCGCGCTGCGGGCGTTCGAGCTCGCGGTGCGTTATGCCCAGCAGCGGTCCGCGTTCGGCCGGTGGATCGCCGACCACCAGGCCGTACAGTTCCGCCTCGCCGAGATGGCGACCAAGGTCGAGGCCGCCCACCAGATGATGGTGATGGCCGCCCGGCGCAAGGACGCGGGCGACCGCAACGACCTGGAGTCCGGGATGGCCAAGTACCTCGCCTCCGAGTACGCCAAGCAGGTCGTGGAGGACGCGTTCCGCATCCACGGCGGCTACGGCTACTCGACCGAGTACGAGATCGAGCGGCTCTACCGGGAGGCCCCGATGCTGCTGATCGGCGAGGGGACGACCGACATCCAGAAGCTGATCATCGGGCGCCGCCTGCTCGAGGAGTACGCGCAGCGCACCTGAGCCTTGGGAGGCTGGGTGCAATATCCCTTCGACTGCTCACCCTTTCGAGTGATCACCACTAGCCTTCCCGGTTGCACGGCGGGCAGACTCACCGACACACAGTGTGACGACTCCGGAGAGGATGCGCGGTGCCGGCACGGATCAGGCCCACGGTGCGACTTCAACGTCTGGGTGCACAATTGCGGCGATTGCGCGAGTCGGCGGGCCTGACCCTGCACGTCGCGGCAGCCCGGTTGGGGTGTTCGGAGTCCAAGATCAGTCGCCTGGAGAACGGCCTGATCGGCGTCCACCCGCGCGACCTCGACGGCTTCCTCGACGCGTACGGCGTGACCGACAGCGGGCTGCGGGAGGGCCTCGCCACCCTCGCCCGCGACTCCCGCTGCCGCGGCTGGTGGCAGGCCTACCGCGACGTCATCTCCGACCGGCACGAGGACTTCATCAGCCTGGAGGCCGACGCCGCCAGCGAGCGGGTGCACGAGATGTACCTGGTGCCGGGGCTGCTGCAGACCGCCGACTACACCCGGGCCGTCGTCGGAGGCGTGCCCGGCCGCAACGACCCGGAGCGGGTCGAGAGGATCGTGGAGATCCGGGCGGCCCGCCAGCAGGTGCTCTTCCGCGAGCCCCCGCTGCAGTTCTGGACGGTGGTCGGCGAGGCTGCGCTGCGCCAGGTCGTCGGCTGCCCGGGCGTGATGCGCGAGCAGCTGCGCCAGATAGCGGAGATCGCGTCCTTCGACCATGTCACCGTGCAGGTGCTGCCCTTCACCGCCGGGGCGCACGCCGGGCTGGACGGGCCGTTCACACTCTTGCACTTCCGGCCCGCGGGGCTGGAGATCGTCTACCTGGAGAACCTCACCAGCGGTCTCTACATCGAGGGCGAGGGCGAGATCGACCGGTACGCCCTGACGTTCGACCACCTACGCGCCTCGGCGTTGCCCGTCGGGGAGTCACGCCGGTTCATCGAGGGCGTCGCCAAGGAACTGTAGAATCCGGGCAAATCGCTCGGGAGGCGACATGGCTGCTCCGGACCTGGCGGGTGCCGTCTGGCGTACGAGCAGCCACAGCGGCAGCGACGGCAACTGTGTCGAGGCGGCCTTTCTCGCGAGCGCCGACTCCGGCAGGGGTGTGGGTGTCGCCACCGCCGTCGACGCGGTTGCCGTACGCGACTCCAAGGACCGCACCGGCCCCGCCCTGCTCGTCACCCGCGCCGCGTGGCGGGGTGTCCTGGACCGGGCGAAGCAGGGCGCCTTCGATCGTCCCTGAGCGCGCCGGGGCGCCGCCCCCAGGTCCCCATGGAGCGGCGTTCCTCACAGGTGGTCGGCGAGCCAGCGGGCACCGGCCAGCGCGACCGCGTCGCGGTGCGGCGGCGCGATGACCTGAACCCCGAGCGGCAGGCCGTCGGCACCGGTCAGGCCGGGCACCGCGACCGCGGGCGTGCCGAGCATCGTCCACGCCCGGCAGAACAGCGGGTCGCCGGTCGCTTGCAGGCCGGATGGCGGCTGCCCGATCGCGCTCGGCGCCAGTACGACGTCGCACCTGCTGAACAGCCTGGGCAGCGCCTGCCGGCAGGCGGCGGCGTGGTTGAGCGCCTCGCGGTAGGTGCGCTCGCCGATCCTGCGCCCGCGGTCGAGGGTCTCGGCGAGGATCTCGCTGAGCTGCCCGCGATGGTTCCGCCGCTCACCGTCCAGCTGGACGGCGGCCTCGTACTCCATGATCGTCCGCTGGCTGTCCGCAAGGCGCGCGAAACCCTCAGGCGGGCTGACCTCGCGGACCCGCGTGTGGCGGGCGATCGTCTCGACGGCCGCCTCGATGCGGTCCCGGGTGTCGGGGTCGGCGGCCGCCCACTCCGGGGTTCGTACGAAACCGATCGACGGGGTCTCGAAGCCCACCCCGTCGGGGTCGAACTCCTCGGGCCGCCGCCCTGCCATGACCGCGGCGGCGAGCGCCAGGTCGGGCACGGCGCGCGCCAACGGGCCCAGGGTGTCCAGGGAAGGGCTGACCGCGTTGACGCCCGACCTGTCCACCAGCCCGAACGTGGGCTTGAAGCCGAAGACCCCGCAGAACGACGCCGGGCGCACGATCGACCCGGCCGTCTGGGTGCCAAGCGCCACGGGCACCATGGTGTCTGCGACGGCCGCCGCCGAGCCGCTCGACGACCCCCCAGGGGTACGTGAGGGGTCTCGGGGGTTCGCGGTCCTGCCGGGGTGGAAGAGCGCGAACTCCGTCGTCACGGTCTTGCCGAGCACCAACGCGCCCGCGGCCTGCAACCGCGTGACGCAGGTCGCGTCGTGTGTGGTCCGGTGCCCCGCGTAGATCGGCGAGCCGTACTCGGTCGGCAGGCAGGCGGTGGCGATGATGTCCTTCACCCCGACCGGCACCCCGTGCAGCGGGCCGCGCGGTGACTCGGTGTCACGCCGGCGCGCCTCGCGAATCGCCGCCTCCCGGTCCAGGTACGCCCAGGCACCGACGACCTCCTCCCGCGCCTCGATGCGCTCGAGACAGGAGCGGACCAGCCGCTCGGAGGTCAGCACGCCCTCCCGGATCAAGGCGGCGGCCCGGGTCGCGGACAGCTCGTGTGGTTGCGTCGTCTCTGGCGTCGTCATGGTGGGCCAGACGATAGCTGCTCAGCGGGGGTCGACGCCCGCCCCACCGGATGCCCCGGAACCGCCCTGCGAGGCCAGGGCGAGGGTGAGCAGTTCGGCGGTACGGGTCAGCACGGGCACGATCCGTTCCCGGGCGTTCTCCGAGAGCCGCCCCTCGGGCCCTGAGACCGAGATCGCGAGGGGTGTCGGGGCGCTGGCGACGGGGACGGCGACACAGCGTACGCCGAGTTCCTGCTCGCCCTCGTCCGTGGCGTACCCGTGCGTGCGTACGGCCTTGAGCTGGGCGTGCAGCTCAGCCGCATCGGTGACGGTGTGCGGGGTCTGGGCGGGCAGCCCGGAGCGCGCGAGAATCGCGCCGACCTCGGCGGGCGGGAGCTGGGCGAGCAGCGCCTTGCCGACCGCGGTGCAGTGCGGCAGCACCCGGCGGCCCACCTCGGTGAACATCCGCATCGAGTGCCTGGACGGCGCCTGCGCCACGTAGACCACCTCGTCACCGTCCAGCGTCGCCATGTTCGCCGTCTCGCCGATCGCGTCGACCAGGCCGGCGAGGTAGGGGCGCGCCCAGCTGCCGACCAGCCGGCTGGCGGTCTCACCGAGCCTGATCAGGCGCGGCCCCAGGG
>JBOHCZ010000246.1:0-4171 GCA_050699195.1 Streptomycetales bacterium | reverse complement strand
GGTCGGCGGCCCGCGCGGCCAGGCTCCTCACACCGTCACCCGGTCTTCGATGTCAGCGAAACGCTGCTCACCGATGCCGTTGACGGCCTGCAGTTCGTCGATCGATGTGAAGCCCCCGTTCGCCGTGCGCCACTCGATGATGCGCTGTGCCAGGACCGGCCCGATGCCGGGCAGCTCGTCGAGCTGCTCGGGAGTCGCCGTGTTGAGGCTGACCGGCTGCGTGGGGGTGACCTGGACGCCGCCCAGCGGGTCCACGGCGGCGACCGCGCCCGGGACGTCGACCAGGACCTGCTCGCCGTCGATGAGCAGGCGCGCGAGGTTGAGCGAGGTCAGGTCGGCCCCGGGTGCCGCGCCGCCCGCCGCCTCGATGGCGTCGATGACCCGCGCGCCGGTTGGCAGCCGCACGACGCCGGGCCTGCGCACCTTCCCCGACACGTCGACGACCAGACCGTCGACCTGCGAAGGCGTCGGCGTGGGCGTCGGCATGGTCGTGGCGCCGGCTGAGACCACGGGCGCCCGCCGCGGGAGGACTCGGTGGCTCTCGGGGCGTGCCATCCCGAAGACCAGCACCCCGAGCAGGACGCCGACGAGACCGACGGTGGCCAGCGCCGCGAACCCCCGCACGTCGAGGGCCAGGCGACCGGACCTGACCGAGGGCGGCAGCCGCTCGGAGATCCCGGCGCCCAGCTTCCCGTCGAGCCGCAGATCCGTCGGGAGGGGGATGTCATCCGGCTCTGGGCCGGCGGTGTCAGCCGGCTCTGGGCCGGCGGTGTCATCCGGCTCCGGGCCGGGGACGTCGCCGCTTCGTTCGGTCACGGCACCCGTCCGGGCGACGACGAGGAGCAGGCGGGCGCGGGCGGCAGCGGCCAACTCGGCCGGCACACGGCGCCTCCACCGCACCGACCTGCCGGATCTGATCGTCATGGCCGAGACGCTAGGCGCCGGATGCAGGTTCAGGCGGGCGGCGCAAGAGGACCTGTGGACAACTCAGGTCACATGGAGGGTGTGGACAGTCATGTGGAAGCGGGCAGCGCCAGCAGGGCGGCGAAGGTCTCAGCCGGTTCTCAGCCTGCCCACTCAGCTGCCTGCAGCCCGCACAGCCTGCCCGCGACCCGCGAGGAAGCCCACGGTCGCAGCCTAAGCCAGCCTCTCACGGCAGATGCCGTCACGATCCCTCCGCACCTGTCGTCCCACCGCTTCGACGCACCCGGTGGTCCCCCGTTCCGCGGAGATACGAGCACCTGCGGGTGAGCATTCAGGCGTCTCCTGTTCGACCCTCACCGACGGCCCCTGGGGCGGGGTTTGGCTTTAAGGGTTCTCATGCTCCTTGGCCCGGCAGCGGGCGGGCTTCCCCCACCGCGCGTCAGCGCGGCGCGACCACCACGGCCAGCATGCCGGGACCGGTGTGCGCGCCGACGACCGCGCCGACCTCGCTCACGTACAGGTCACACAGCCCTGGCATCCGGGCCCGCAGCCCTTCGCCCATGGCGCGGGCGCGCGCGCCGTTCGCGAGGTGGTGTACCGCGACGTCGACCTCGGCACCCGCGGCGCGATCGACGGCGATCTCCCCCAGCCGGGCGAGCGCCCGCGAGGCCGTACGGACCTTCTCCAGCGGGGCGATCCGCCCGTCCGCCAGGTGCAGCAGCGGCTTCACGGCCAGCGCGGAGCCGAACAGCGCCTGGGCGGCGCCGATGCGCCCGCCGCGGCGCAGGTGCTCCAGGGTGTCCACGTAGAAGAAGGCCGAGGTCCGCGCGGCGCGCTTCTCCGCGACCGCGACCACCTCGTGCAGCTGCAATGCCCGCTCCGCGGCCTCCGCCGCGCTGAGCACGGCGAAGCCCAGCCCCATGCCCATCGACCGGGAGTCGACGACCCGTACCGGGAGGGGCGCATCGGCGGCGGCGAGCACCGCCGACTCGTAGGTACCCGACATCTCCGCCGAGAGGTGGATGGAGACGACCCCGGACGCCCCGGCGTCAGCGGCGTCGCGGTAGGCCGCGAGGAATGCCTGGGGAGTAGGCCGGGACGTGCTCACCGGGACCCAGCGCCGCACCGCATCCGCGACGGTCTGCGTCGTCGCCTCGCTCCCCTCCTCGAGCGACGCGCTGCCGATGACCACCTGCAGCGGCACGACCGTGATGGCGTGCTGCACGACGGGAGCGGCGGGCAGGTAGGCCGTGGAGTCCGTGACGATCGCGACAGCGCCGGGCGTGGCTGCATTGCTGGCCGGGCGATTCATGAGGGGAGGCTACCGGTCCGCATCACCTGGGCAGCTGAGGTCATCCGGGTACGACGTTGACGAGCCTGGGGGCCCGGACGATCACGGAACGGACCGGCCGATCACCCAGGCTACGTCGCACCCCGTCCGCGGCCAGCGCCCGCTCGCGCAGCTCGTCCTCGCCGATCGAGGGCGGCACCTGGAGCCGGTCGCGGACCTTTCCCGCCACCTGGACGACGCACGTGACGGCCTCCTGGACGAGCAGCTCGGGCTCGACCCGCGGCCAACCCGCCCGGAACACGGTCGGCGGATGACCCAGCCGGGACCACATCTCCTCCGCGGCGTACGGGGTCACAAGCGACAGCAGGATCGCCACCGCCTCGACTGCCTCGCGGACGGCGGGGTCGCCCGGCCCCGGTCCGGCGTCGACCGCCTTGCGAGCGGCGTTGACCAGCTCCATCACCCGCGCGACCCCGACGTTGAACCGGTAGCTCTCGACGAGCTCCCCGACCTCGTGCACGGTGCGGTGGGTGACCTTGCGCAGCGCGACGTCCCCTGTGGCGGGGTCGGCGCCCGGCGGGGAGGCGACGTCGCCGGCCAGCCGCCACGCCCGTGCCAGGAACTTGGCCGAGCCGGTGGGCGAGACGTCGGCCCAGTCGATGTCGTCCTCTGGCGGGCTGGCGAACACCATGGTCAGCCGCACCGCGTCGACCCCGTGGGCCGCCAGCTCCTCCTGCAGCCGTACGACGTTGCCGCGGCTCTTCGACATCGACGAGCCGTCCATGATCACCATGCCCTGGTTGAGCAGCCGGGCGAACGGCTCGGTGAAGCCGACCAGACCCATGTCGTAAAGCACCTTGGTGAAGAACCGGCTGTAGAGCAGGTGCAGGATCGCGTGCGTGATGCCGCCGACGTACTGCCACACCGGCAGCCAGGCCGCCACCTCGTCCTGGTCGAACGGCACGTCGTCGCGATCCGGGGAGCAGTACCGCAGGTAGTACCACGACGAGTCCACGAAGGTGTCCATGGTGTCCGAGTCACGCTTGGCCGGCTCGCCGCACTCGGGGCAGGCGACGTTGACCCAGTGCTCCGCGGCGGCCAGCGGCGAGACGCCCTTCGGCTTGAGGTCCAGGCCCTCCGCCTCCGGCAGGCGGACCGGGAGCTGCTCGTCGGGGACCGGCACCTCCCCGCACCCGGGGCAGTGCACGATCGGGATGGGCGTCCCCCAGTACCGCTGCCGCGAGATCAGCCAGTCGCGCAGCCGGTAGTTGACGGCAGAGCGGCCCAGGCCACGCTCCGCCAGCCAGGCGGTGATGCGCGCCTTGGCCTCGTCGATGCCGAGGCCGTCCAGGAACTGCGAGTTCACCGCCGGGCCCTCACCGGTGTAGGCCTCACCCTCGAAGCCCTCCGGCGGCCGGACGGTCCGTACGATCGGCAGGCCGAACGCCTTCGCGAAGTCCCAGTCCCGCTGGTCCTGCGCCGGCACCGCCATGATGGCGCCGGTGCCGTACTCAGCCAGCACGTAGTCGGCGGCGTAGATCGGGATGCGCTCGCCGTTCACCGGGTTGATCGCGTGGCGGTGCAGGAAGACGCCGGTCTTCTCGCGCTCGGCCGACATCCGCTCGATGTCGGTCTCCTGGCGGACCCGGTCCAGGTAGGCCTCGAACTCCGCCTGGGCGGGTGAGCCCTCGGCCAGCTCGGCGGCCAGCTCGGAGTCGGCCGCCACGACGAAGAACGTCGCACCGAACAGGGTGTCGGGACGGGTGGTGAACACCGTGACGGGCTCGTCCCGCCCCTCGATGCGGAACCGCACGTCCGCGCCGGTGGAGCGGCCGATCCAGTTGCGCTGCATGGTGAGGACCTTGTCGTGCCAGCGGCCCTCCAGCTGGTCCATGTCGTCGAGCAGCCGCTCGGCGTAGTCGGTGATCTTGAAGTACCACTGGGTGAGCTTCTTCT
>JBOHCZ010000245.1:0-6044 GCA_050699195.1 Streptomycetales bacterium | reverse complement strand
CCCTCACTCCGTGCGCCGTAGGGGCGGAATTGCCAAGATCGATGCGTCATCGGTCGGGCTCCGGATCCGCGAGCCAGCCGAGCAGCTCGGCGTTGAACGTCTGCGGGATCTCCTCGTGCGGGAAGTGCCCCGCCCCCTCGAAGAGCCGCCAACGGTACGGGGCCTCGACGTAACGGCTGGAGCCCCGCGCGGTGCGCGGTAGCAGGCAGGCGTCGAGGGCACCGTGCATGTGGAGGGTGGGGACCTGCAGTGGGCTCTTCAGCCGCTGGGCGAAGGCCATGCCGTCCGGGCGCGGCAGCGACCGGATCGCCCAGCGGTAGAACTCCAGCGAGCAGTGCGCGGTGCCGGGGATCTGGATGGCCTTCCGGTAGCGCCAGCTGCTCTCCTGATCCGGCCACCCAGGGCCAGACCAGCGCTGCAGCAGCTTCTCGACGAACGCCCCGTCGTGGCGTGCGAGCACCCGCTCGGGGGCCAGCGGCGTCTGGAAGGCGAAGACGTAGTTGCTCTTCGCGATCTGCCGAGGGTCCGTGGCCAGCGCCGTGCGCAGCCGCCGGGGGTGGGGCATCGACACCGCGACGAGCCGGCGTACGACCTTCGGCTGCAGTGCCGCGGCCGTCCAGCCGACGAACGCCCCCCAGTCGTGGCCCACGACGGCCGCGTCCGGCTCCCCGAGGGAACGGATCACCCCCGCGACGTCGGCCGTCAGTGTGAACGGGTCGTAGCCCCGCGGCGGCTTGTCGCTCGCGCCGTAGCCGCGCAGGTCCATCGCCACGGCGCGATAGCCCGCCTCGCCCAGCGCGACGAGCTGGCGGCGCCAGCACCACCAGAACTGGGGGAAACCGTGCAGCAAGAGCACCAGGGGGCCCTCGCCGTACTCCACCACGTGGAAGCGGGCACCGTTGGCTGACACGGCCCGATGTGTCCACGGCCCTTCGGCGTAGACGACAGCGGAATCGGGGGCTGTCATGCTGGGCAGCCTGTCACACGCCTCCGGCCCAGCCTCGCAGCACCGGGGGCAGGATCAATGCGGCCCCCTGGCGTTGCGCAGCGCCGCGACATTGTGCCTCGCCGCGCGGATGGTGCGCTCCGGGGGCCGGATGCGCCGGAGCGCACCGCGTGCGACGAGTGCCATGACGCCCGCGACCAGCAGGTAGAAACCCGCCACGATGAGGTAGGACCAGCCGAGCGTCATGCCCAGCGCCTGGATGCCGTACGCGAGCGCGAACGAGCCCATGATGACGGCCAGTACGCCGAGCACCGCCGCGACGCCGAGCAGCCCGCCTCCCACGGCGGCGTGGCGGACGTCCTCGCGGACCTCCGCCTTGGCGAGCTGCACCTCGTCGCGTACCAGGCTCGACAGGTCGCGGCTCGCCTCGGCGACGAGTCGGCCGAGGCTCTGCCCGTCGCCGCTCCGCTGCACTTCGACCATGTCTCACTCCTCCGGGTACTGCCTCTGCCTCTGGATCGTGCCCTCCGGCAACCCGGATATTCGTGGCGTTCGGGGGGCTACTCCTCACCCGCTGCGGTGGGCAGCTTGTCCTTGATCAGATCCATCACCGAGCTGTCGGTCAGCGTCGTCACGTCGCCCATCTGGCGGTTCTCGGCGACATCGCGCAGCAGGCGGCGCATGATCTTCCCGGACCGCGTCTTGGGCTGCTCGGGGACGACGAGGATCTGGCGCGGCTTGGCGATCGGCCCGAGTGTCGCAGCGACGTGGTCGCGAAGCTCCTTTGCGAGGTCCTCGCCCTCGGTTGCGTCGCCACGCACGATCACGAAAGCGACGATCGCCTGCGTGGTGACCGCGTCGGTGGCCCCGACCACCGCCGCCTCGGCGACCTTCAGGTTCGAGACGAGCGCCGACTCGACCTCGGTGGTCGAGATGTTGTGCCCGGAGATGAGCATCACGTCGTCGACCCGGCCGAGCAGCCAGATGTCGCCGTCCTCGTCACGCTTCGCGCCGTCGCCGGGGAAGTACCGGCCGGGAAAGCGCGACCAGTAGGTCTCCTTGTACCGCTCGTCGTCGCCCCAGATGGTGCGCAGCATCGAGGGCCATGGCTCGGTGAGGACGAGGTACCCACCCGACCCGTCGGGCACGGAGTTTCCGCTGTCGTCGACCACGTCGGCACCGACGCCGGGCAGCGCTCGCATCGCGGCACCCGGCTTGGTCGTGGTCACGCCGGGCAGCGGGCTGATCAGGATCGCGCCGGTCTCGGTCTGCCACCACGTGTCGACGACCGGGCAGCGTTCGCCGCCGATGTTCTTGCGGTACCAGATCCAGGCCTCGGGGTTGATGGGCTCCCCCACGGACCCGAGCAGGCGCAGCGAGGACAGGTCGAACCGCGCGGGGATGTCCTCGCCCCACTTCATGAACGTGCGTATCGCGGTGGGCGCGGTATAGAGGATCGTGACGCCGTAGCGCTGGACGATCTCCCACAGCCGGCCCTTGTGCGGGGTGTCGGGGGTGCCCTCGTACATCACCGACGTCGCCCCGTTGGCGAGCGGGCCGTAGACGATGTAGGAGTGGCCCGTCACCCACCCGATGTCGGCGGCCGTCCAGAAGACGTCGGTCTCGGGCTTGAGGTCGAACACCGCCCAGTGGGTGTAGGCCACCTGGGTGAGATAGCCGCCGGTGGTGTGCAGCACGCCCTTGGGCTGTGCGGTGGTGCCCGAGGTGTACATCACGTACAGCGGGTGCTCACTGTCATGGGCCTCGGCCTCGTGCCGGTCGCTCTGCCGCTCCACGATGTCGTGCCACCAGACGTCCCGGCCCTCGGTCCAGGCGACGGCCTGCCCGGTGCGGCGTGTGACGAGCACGTGGCGGACGTCCGGGCACTCGGTGAGTGCCTCGTCGACCGCGGGCTTGAGCGCGCTCGCGCTGCCCCGCCGGTAGCCACCGTCGGCCGTGATGACCAGCCGCGCGTCGCAGTCATGGATGCGGGTCTTCAGCGCGTCGGCCGAGAAACCGCCGAAGATCACGGTGTGCGGGGCGCCGAGCCGGGCGCACGCCAGCATCGCGACGACCGTCTCCGGGATCATCGGCATGTAGATGGCAACCCGGTCGCCCTTGCGCACCCCGAGCTCGATGAGGGCGTTGGTCGTCTGGCACACCTCGCGCTGCAGGTCGGCGTAGCTGATCGTGCGGGTGTCGCCGGGCTCGCCCTCCCAGTGGAGCGCGACCCGTTCTCCGCGGCCCGCGTCGACGTGCCGGTCCACGCAGTTGACGGCGGCGTTGAGCCGCCCACCGACGAACCACTTCGAGAATGGCCGGTCCCACTCGAGGACGCGGGCCCACGGCGTGGCCCAGGTCAGCCTGCGTGCCTGCTCCTCCCAGAAGGCCAGGGGGTCCGCCGCGGCTCGCTGGTAGGCGTCGGCCTTGACGTTCGCGCCTTCCGCGAGCTCGGGCGGGGGTGGGAACCGGCGCTCCTCGCGCAGCAGGTTGGACAATGCGGAATCGGTGCTCACGCCCACTCTCCTCGTGCTCGCTCTGATGTGTCCGCGCGCTGGTCTCGGGGCCCACTTCACTAGGCGAGGAGTCAGACGGCAAGGGTTTCGGCCATTTTCCCGGCCAGCCAGGGCCATCCGCCCGGACATGAACCGGCCGGGCGTGTCGGAGGAGGTGTCACGACACGCCCGGCCGGAAGGCCGTGCGGCGGTTGGATCAGTGCGCGCCTGCCCCTGTGAGGGCCCGCACCTCGAGCTCCTCGAACTTCCGCTCCGCCTCGGGCTCCCGCGACAGGACGGTGCCCAACCACCCGAAGAAGAACCCCGCGGGAATGGAGATGATCCCGGGGTTGGGCAGCGGGAACCAGTGGAAGTCGGCGTTCGGGAACAGCGCCTCGGGCGAGCCGGAGACCACCGGGGAGAACACGACGAGCAGTACGCAGACCGCAAGCCCGCCGTAGATGCTCCACACGGCGCCCCGGGTCGTGAAGCGCTTCCAGAACAGCGTGTAGATGAGGCAGGGCAGGTTGCCCGACGCCGCCACGGCGAACGCCAGTGCGACCAGGAACGCGATGTTGAGGTTCTGCGCGAACAGGCTCAGCACGATCGCGACGGCCCCGATGCCGAACGCCGCGACCCGCGCGACCCTGACCTCGGACCCCTCCGTCACCTGGCCCTTCTTGAAGACGTTCGCGTAGAGGTCGTGCGCGAACGACGACGCCGAGGTGATCGTGAGCCCGGCCACCACCGCCAGGATCGTCGCGAACGCCACTGCCGAGATCAGGGCGAGCAGGATGACGCCTCCGAGTGTCCCTTGGCCGCCGCCGACGGCCTCGGCGAGTAGCGGCGAGGCGAGGTTGCCGCCCGGGTCGGCCTCCGCCACAGCTGTCGACCCGACGAGCGCCGCCGCGCCGAAGCCCAGCGCGATCGTCATGAGGTAGAAGGCGCCGATGATCGCGATCGCCCACATCACGGAACCCCGCGCGGCCTTCGCCGTGGGAACCGTGTAGAAGCGGACCAGGATGTGGGGCAGCCCGGCGGTGCCCAGCACCAGGGCGAGCGCGAGGCTGATGAAGTCGATCTGCGTGAGGGTGCTCTCGGCGTACTTCAGGCCCGGCTCGATGAACGCGCTCCCCTCGCCGCTCCGCTCGGCCGCAGCGCCCAGCAGGGTGCTCAGGTTGAAGTTGAACTTCGCGAGCACCAGGAAGGTCACGACGATCGTGCCGCTCATCAGCAGCACGGCCTTGACGATCTGCACCCAGGTGGTGCCCTTCATGCCTCCGACGGTGACGTAGAAGATCATGAGGGCGCCGATGACGACGATGGTGAGGCCCTTGGCGAGCTCGCTCTCGGCACCGATCAGCAGCCCGACGAGCTTGCCGGCGCCGGCCATCTGCGCGAGCAGGTAGAAGATCGACACGACGATGGTGGACACCGCCGCTGCCGTGCGGACGGGGCCCTGGCGCATCCGGTAGGACAGCACGTCGGCCATCGTGAACCGGCCGGCGTTGCGCAGCAGCTCTGCCACGAGCAGCAGGGCGACCAGCCAGGCCACGAGGAAGCCGATCGAGTACAGGAACCCGTCGTAGCCGATCAGGGCGATGGCGCCCGAGATACCGAGGAACGACGCCGCCGACATGTAGTCACCGGAGATGGCGAGCCCGTTCTGGAAGCCGGAGAACTGCCGTCCGGCCGCGTAGTAGTCGGCGGCGGTCTTGTTCTGCCGGCTCGCCCGGAACGTGATGAACAGGGTGACGGCGACGACCGCGCCGAACAGCAGCAGCGTGACGGTGCGCTGCTGCTGGGTGTCGCCGGTCTGGGCGGCGGCGAGGAGCAGGCTGGTCTGACTCACCGTGCCTCCTCTCGCGTCGTTGCCGCGCCGGCGCCGGGCCGGTTGAAGTCGCGGCTGATCTCGGCTGCCACCGGGTCGAAGTCACGGCCCGCCTTCCGGGCGTACCACCAGGCGATGCCGAACGTGGACGCGAACTGCAGCAGGCCGAAGATCAGCGCGACGTTGATGTTGCCGACGACCTTGGCGGCCATCACCCCGGGGGCGTAGATGGCCGCGAGGACGTAGAGCATGTACCAGGCGAGGAAGCCCACGGTCACGGGGAAGACGAAGGCGCGGAACCTGCGCCGCAGCCCCTGGAACTCCTCGCTGGCGTAGGCGCGCTCGTACCACTCGCGCTCCGCGTCGCGGTCACTGGTCGTCGTCACGGGCCTCACCTCGGGGTGTGATTAGCTCACCTGCGCGGCCACGGTAGGAGCCCGGCTCACGCGCGAGGGCGGCGGGGACGGTGGCTTTCGGCGAGCGGAGCGTCCCGTGCGGCGTGCGGGCGACGAGCGGTCGATCGCCCGCGACGAACGGTCTGGCCGCGGTCCAGCCGGACCGTCTCGGGGATGTGCATCCGCACCATGGTCCGCGCCACGTGCGGCGCGACGCGGCTGCGGGTCAGCAGTGACACGACGACCATCACGGCAAACGCCACGGGCACGCTCCAGGCCGCCGGCTGGGCGAGCAGTTCCTCGAACCGGCCCAACGCACTGCCGGCGAACGCGGCGAGCATGACCGCCGCCCCGCACAGCACCGCCCCGGTGACCAT
>JBOHCZ010000244.1:0-6350 GCA_050699195.1 Streptomycetales bacterium | reverse complement strand
ACCTGCAGCCGCACGTTCGGGTGCTGGCACCGCTCCAGCAGGTGCGCCACCTGCTGACGCAGCACGTCGTGGCCGCCGATCGGGCGGCGCAGCACCGCCTCGTCGAGCACCGCCCACAGCAGCGGCGGGGCCTCCCGCGCCAGCACGGCCTGCCGCTCCAGGCGAGCGGCCACATGCCGCTCGATCTCCTCGTCGGTGTCGCGCGGACGCCCGGCGCGCAGCACCGCCCGGGCGTAGGGCTCGGTCTGCAGCAGGCCGGGCACCACCTGCACCTCGTACTTCAAGATCGAGGTCGCCTCGGCCTCCAGCTCCACGAAGGGCCGGAACCACTCCGGGTAGGTCTCCCGCGTGATCAGCGGCCAGATCCGGGCAAGCGCCCCGCCGGTCTCCAGCACCTCGTCGCAGCGCGCCGCGAAGTCGCGGCCCGGCGCCCGCCGCGCGGTCTCGACCATCCCGACGAGGGCGCCCGAGTAGCTCACCGCCTCGCCGAGCTGGTCCTGGGTGAGCCCGACGTCGGTACGGTGCCGGCGCAGCTCGGCGGCGAAGTACCCGAGCACGGAGGTGCCGTTCTGGTCCGCGCGAACTCCGGCCATGTCCCGTCCTCCCGTACTCCCCACGCCCGCTCACCGTCGCGCCCGGCGTCCTCACACCGGGCCACCCCGGGCTCACAGCTGCCACTGTCGGGTGGAATGTCTACCCAGCGTAGTGCCGCGGGGGCAGTCTGTGGACATGACCAGCACCGCGTCGGACGCCCCAGCCCCCGGCCACGCCAGCCTCGGCCAGGCCGTCGCCGAGCTCGCGATCGAGACCGCGCCCCGGCGCTTCGCGCTCTGCGCGATCGACGAGGACGCCGAAGACGCCTTCGTGCTGTTCTGGGGTCTGGCGTTCCCGGCCGGGGCCGCGGTGACCGACGGCCAGGGCCGGCCCATCGGGTCGTTCACCTCGGCCGGCAGCGCCCGGCGGGCCTTCGGGCGCGGGCGGGCCTGCGGCCGCCACCTGCACCTGGTGTGGATCGACCCGTAGGCGCGGCGCGATGCGGCGCCGGCTAGCCCGTCAGCTCGGCCACGACCTGGCGGAAGCTCTCCGGCGGGACGCTGAGATCGCCCGCCAGCGGGTAGTTGAGCTGCACCATCAGGAACAGGTTGATGGCGATGATCGCCCCCACCCCGGCAACCATCAGGTAGGCCAGCTGCGCGTTCTCGATGCCGAAAAGCAGGCAGAACAGCAGCGTCACCGCGCTCGCCAGCAGCAGCGACGCCCAGACCGCGCCCTCCAGGTGCCCGTACCTGGCGTCGTAGAGCAGCTGCAGGCGATCGACCCCGGCCTCCATCAGGCGGCCGGTCGCCTCGTCGACGAACGCCTGCTGCGGGTCGGACACCGGGTGCAGGTCCGCCACCGAGACCAGCAGGAGCCGATGCTCCCGCTCGACACGTTGGCTGCTCACGCCCCGCGTCAGGCGCGGCCACTCGTCGATCATGGCCCGGTTGTAGGCGATGACGGCGTCCTGGATCTCCCGGTGTGCCGCCGGGCCCATCACCTCGCTGCCCGTGGCCAGTACGGCCAGATCGAACGCTTGCTGGCGGACGTCGTCGCGCACCTCGGTGTAGTTGTCCAACTGGTCCACGGTGGTGAACCCGGCCACCACCGCGTAGATCACGCCGATCAGCGTCATCAGGCCGGCGGCCACGTCGTTGTGACCCTTGGTCCGCAGGGCGGGGTACGCGCGGCGGATCAGCAGCAGCGCGGCGACCATCAGCGCCGGGACGCCGAGGATGAGGATCGCCCCGCTCCCCCAGATCGGCAGGGAGATGAGGAACCTCCCCACAATGCCCCCCGTCGGTCGGCTGTCGTCGTGCGGTCGTGCCTAGTCGCGGTGCCGGAACAGCTCGGCCTCCGGATGGTGCAGCAGCCGCGAGAGCAGGCGGACCAGGGTCCGCCGCTCCCGGCGGGGGACAGCGCTGATCCACAGCTGCTCGCGCCTGTGGTGTGCGGTGACGGCCTCCTCCATCGCCGCACGCCCGGCGTCGGTGAGCGCCAGGCTGACGGTGCGCCGCCCGGCGTCCGACGGGGTGCGAGCCACGAGGCCGTTCCGCTCCAGGGTGTTGACCAGGCTGGAGACCGCGGCCCGGCTCATCCCCTAGAACTCCGCCACCTGCCACACCTCGAGCGGGTTGGTCAGCCAGAGGGCGAACATCACCCGGAAACCCGACCAGCTCCACCCGCGGGGCCGATGCACCGAGGCCTCGAGGTCGTACACCATCAGGCTGGTGAGCCGATGCAACGTCAAGACGAGGCGCATCGCCTCGGCGTCGGCGTCGGGCAGGCGCCGCTGGGTCGTTTCGATCGCGTAGTCGATGAAACCGTGGAAGTCGAGGTCTCCGACGCGTGGGGTGGGCGTTTCCGGTGTCATGATCGCAAGGGGTAGGGCTTCCTGCCGTCGGGATCTGGCGCTGCTTGCTCACTGTGCTTAACCGTGCGGCCACGCTACGCGACGGAACGAGCCGATGTGGCGAGACGCGGCCAGAAGGCCTGCCGTGGCCGACGTAGGGTGACGGGCGTGCGTGCCGTGCTGGACAGGACACCCGTCCGTGGTGACACGCTCCTCCTGCTCGCGGGAGCCCTGGTCGTGGCGGCCAACCTGCGCCCGGCAGTGGCGAGCGTGCCGCCCATCCTCGGCGATCTGCGGCAGCAACTCGGGCTCTCCGCGGCCAGCGCCGCGCTGCTGGCGAGCGTGCCGGTACTGTGCTTCGGGGCGCTGTCCCCGCTGGCCCCCCGGCTCCGCCGCCGCTTCGGCGAGGAGCGGGTGATGCTGGCCTGCCTGGCCTGCCTCGTGCTGGGTCTGGGGCTGCGGGCGGGCCTGCCAGAGACGCTGCTGTTCCCTGGCACGCTGCTCGCCGCCGGGGCGATTGCCGTGATGAACGTGCTCTCCCCGAGCCTGATCAAGCATCGCTTCCCGCAACGCGTCGGGGGAATGCTCGGCCTCTACACCCTCACCTTGAACCTCGGCGCGACCGTGGCGGCGGGGGCGACCGCCCCCGTCTACGACGCGTCCGGCGGCTCGGTGACGGCGAGCCTCGGGATGTGGGCGCTGCTCGCCCTCGTAGGCCTGCTCGCGTGGACGCCACAGCTGCGGGCCTCCCGGGCGGTACCCGCCGATGACCCGCCGGCGGCCGCCCCGACAGGCAGGCTGCTGCGCAGCCGGCTCGCCTGGCAGGTGACGCTCTTCATGGGGCTGCAGTCGCTGCTCTTCTACGCGACGCTCTCCTGGCTCCCCACCCTCTACCGGGACCGCGGCGCCGACGCCACCGACGCCGGCCTGCTCCTCTCGCTCGCGACCTTCGCGGGCATCGCGAGCGCCTTTGTGGCCCCCATGATCGGGCAGCGTCGCCGCGACCAGCGCGCCGTGACGGCCGCCACCGTGCTGCTCACGGCGAGCGGCCTGGCCGGGACCATCGCCGCGCCGGTGTGGGCCGCGCCGCTGTTCATGATCATGCTCGGGTTGGGCCAGGGCGCGGCGATCGCCCTCGCGCTGCTGTTCATGATCCTGCGTACCCCCGACGCGCAGACCTCCGCCGCACTGTCCGGCATGGCGCAGACCATCGGCTACCTGCTCGCCGCGACGGGGCCCCTTGTGACCGGCCTGCTGCATACCGCGAGCGGCGGATGGACGGTCCCCGTGCTGTTCCTGCTGGCCCTGGTGGCGGTGGAGTTCGGGGTCGGCCTGGCCGCCGCCCGGGACCGCACCCTCCACATGTGAAGTTCCGGTACCCGCCGGGGTATGCGGGCCAACCCCAGATCTCGCCTAACGCGAGCACGCGACACCCCCCAAGGTCACAGAGTGACGGGCCGGTGCCAACCCAGGGGCTGGCCAGGGGTTCTACTCACGGGTAACTTAACCGGCATGCTCAGCGACCTCTACGACGAGCACCACGAGCTGTTCCGGGGCACCGTGCGGGAGTTCATCGCCCGGGAGGTGGCCCCCCACTTCGCGCGCTGGGAGGAGGACGGGATCGTCGACCGCGCCCTCTGGACGGCGGCCGGCAAACAGGGCCTGCTCGGCATGGCGGTGCCCGAGAAGTACGGCGGGGGCGGCGCCCCCGACTTCCGCTACAGCGCCGTGATCGCCGAGGAGTTCGCACGCTCCGGCACGGCTACGCCGGGAGGCGGCTTCGGCGTACACAACGACGTCGTCGGCCCGTACCTGCTCGACCTGACGACCGACGACCAGAAGCGCCGCTGGCTGCCGGGGTTCTGCGACGGCGAGCTGGTCACCGCCATCGCCATGAGCGAGCCGGGTGCGGGCAGCGACTTGCAGGGCATCCGCACGACAGCCGTCCGGGACGGCGGCGGCTGGATCGTCAACGGCCAGAAGACCTTCATCACCAACGGCATCCACGCCGATCTCGTCATCGTCGTCGCGAAGACCGAGCCCGACGCGGGCGCGAAGGGGATCAGCCTGCTCGTCGTCGAGCGCGGCATGCCCGGCTTCGAACGCGGCCGCAACCTCGACAAGATCGGCCAGCACTCCCAGGACACCGCGGAGATGTTCTTCAGCGACGTCCGGGTGCCCGGAGGCAACCTTCTGGGGCAGGACGGCGGCGGCTTCGTCCACCTGATGGAGAACCTGCCCCAGGAACGGCTGTCGATCGCGGTGGCGGCCGTCGCCGCCGCCGACACGATGCTTGCCCAGACGCTCGACTACTGCCGTGACCGGGAGGCCTTCGGCCGCCCGATCGGGTCGTTCCAGCACAACCGGTTCCTGCTGGCGGAGATGGCGACCGAGATCGACATCGCCCAGACCTACATCGACCGGTGCGTGCGGACGCTGAACGCCGGCGAGCTCACCGTCGTCGACGCGGCCAAGGCCAAGTGGTGGACCACGGAGCTGCAGAAGCGCGTCGCCGACACCTGCCTGCAGCTGCACGGCGGCTACGGCTACATGCGGGAGTACCCGATCGCGCGGGCCTGGCTGGACACCCGCGTCCAGACGATCTACGGCGGCACGACCGAGATCATGAAGGAGATCATCGGCCGCTCGCTCGGCTTCTAGCGTTTCGCGTCCGGTGGCACACGCCCCCTCCCGGCCGCACGCGCCAATACGTACGTATTGGCGGTGGGAGAGCCGGGACCACGGGCCGGCGTTTCGGCGGCGCCCTCCGGGGTAGCCCGCGACCGTGCGGGACAGCGGCCGAGCCGACCGGTGGGACGCCGTCGTGGTCGGCGCCGGCCACAACGGGCTGGTCGCGGCGATCATGCTCGCCGACGCCGGCTGGTCGGTGCTCGTCCTCGAGGCCCAGGACGAGCCGGGCGGCGCCGTCAGGAGCGGCGAGCTGCCGGTCCCCGGACACGTCTGCGACCTGTTCAGCGCCTTCTACCCGCTGGCGGCCGCCTCTCCGGCGATCCGGAGCCTGGGGCTCGAACGGTACGGCCTCCGGTGGCGCCACGCGCCCGCCGTACTGGCCCACCCGCTGCCCGACGGACGGTGCGCGGTACTGCACCGCTCGCCCGAGGCGACCGCGCGATCGGTCGACGGGTTCGCACCGGGCGACGGGGAGGCATGGCTGCGGATGTACGAGGAGTGGCAGCGCCTGGGCCCGCAGGTGCTCGCCGCGCTCTTCCAGCCCTTCCCCCCGGTAGCGCCCGCGCTGCGACTCGCCCGGGTGCTCGGGGCGGGCGACGGCATGCGGTTCGCGCGGCGCTCGCTGCTTCCCGTCGCGCGGCTCGGGGAGGAGTGGTTCAGCGGGGAGGGCGCGCGGCTGCTGCTCACCGGCTGCGCCCTGCACACCGACCTGGGCCCCGGTGAGGCGGGCAGCGGAGTGTACGGCTGGCTGCTCGCGATGCTCGGCCAGCAGTTCGGCTTCCCCGTGCCGGAGGGCGGGGCCGGACGGCTCACCGAGGCGCTCGTCGCGCGCCTGCACGCGGCCGGCGGCCAGCTGGTCTGCGGCGTGCGCGTGCAACGGGTCCTCGTCCGGGACGGCAGGGTGACCGGGGTACACACGACCGACCGCGAGACCGTGGGTGTCCGCCGGGCGGTGGTCGCGGACGTGGCGGCGCCGTCCCTGTACGGCGAGCTCGTCGGGCGCCAGCAGCTGCCCGCCCGTCTCATCGCCGATCTCGACCGTTTCCAGTGGGACCGCCCCACGCTCAAGATCGACTGGGCGCTGTCCGGGCCGCCCGCCTGGGCCGGCGCGGGGGCACGCGAGGCGGGCACCGTACATCTCGGGGCGGGCACGTCCGCGCTGGCCGGGTACGCCGCGCAACTCGCCGCCGGAGCCATGCCCCGGCGGCCGTACCTGGTGATGGGCCAGATGACGACCGCCGACCCCACGCGCTCGCCGCCGGGGACCGAG
>JBOHCZ010000243.1:0-3140 GCA_050699195.1 Streptomycetales bacterium | reverse complement strand
GCGCCGGGCACAGCTCCGGGTCGGGACGCAGCGCCTCGGCGATCCGCACCAGCGGAGCGATCGCGGGCTCGCTGGCGGCGCCCGTCTCGAGGGCGAGGGCGAACTGCATGGCGTGCCGTCGTTCGCCAGGTGTACTGATCAACGACGGCACCTCCTCACGCTTCGGAAACCTACACCGAACCGTTAGCGGTCGGCACTT
This sequence comes from Streptomycetales bacterium, assembly GCA_050699195.1. Classification (GTDB taxonomy): domain Bacteria; phylum Actinomycetota; class Actinomycetes; order JBOHCZ01; family JBOHCZ01; genus JBOHCZ01. Next base: position 2,941 of record JBOHCZ010000243.1, on the reverse strand, counting down.
GGGAAAACGACAGAGTCGGCCTCCGGGTTACGCCGCGGGGAATCTCTGCAGGTCCTCAGGCAGCAGACGGGCCAGCGTGCGCACCGCGCGATACTGGAGCGTCTTGATGGCACCTTCGTTCTTGCCCATGATGCGGGCGGTCTCGGCCACCGAAAGGCCCTGCAGGAAGCGCAGGGTCACGCACTCCTGCTGCTGTGCGTTGAGCTGCTTGATGGCGTCGATCAGCGACGCGTTGGACAGCGCCTCGAGCACGGAGTCCTCTGGGCTGGTCTCGACCCCGTCGGCATCGAGCATCTCGCCCGTCGTGACCTCGAGCCGGAAGCGGCTGGACTTGAAGTGGTCGGCGACCAGGTTGCGGGCGATGGTGACGAGCCAGGCACCGAAGTCGCGCCCCTGCCAGGTGAACGAGCCGATGCGGCGCAACGCCCGCAGGAACGTCTCGCTGGTCAGGTCCTCGGCCACCGCCCGCCCGCCGACGCGGTAGTAGACGTATCGGTAGACCGTGTCGATGTAGGTCTCGTAGAGCTGGGCGAACGCCTCGCCGTCACCGCCCTGGGCCAGCTCGACGAGCGCGACCACACGGTCCACCTCGGAGCTGCCCGCCGGCTCCGACGGGCCACGCCCGCGCGCGTGCCGCGGCGGGGCGCCGGGGCCTGAGGGGGAGGAGGCATCCGCTGTGGTGCGGAACGCCCGTGGGATGTGAAGCCCGGACGGCGGACCCGGCAGGGCGGGAACCGGCCGGGCGACCGTGGCCTCGGCGCACGCGAGAATCGCAGCCCGTAGCTCCGCGAGCCCGAGGGCCTCGGCACGGACGTTCCGGTGCACTGGACTCCCAACGGCGAGGTCGTCGTCCCGATCTTGCGGCTGGTGCTACATCGTAGGTGCGCCTGGTACTTGATGTGGGTGGAACTGCGGTAACTGTTCGTAAGAGCCCGACCACGTACTGTACCGAAGGCCCAGGCGAGAAGCGCAACGCGCCCCAGCCGTGCGACACTGCGGAAGGTGCAGCGTATCGTCGAGATCCTACTGCGCACGAGGGGTGTTTCCGCTCACCCGCGGCGCAGCCACCATGTCCGCCTGCTCACCAAGCCTGGCTGCCATCTCTGCGATGAGGCGCGCGAGGTCGTCGCGCGGGTCGCGGCGGACCTCGGCGTCCCCTGGGACGAGATCGACATCACCGGCGACGACGAGCTGCGTCGAGGCTTTGCCGAGCAGATTCCCGTCACCATGGTCGACGGGCGGCAGCATGACTTCTGGCGCGTCGACGAGCGGCGGCTCCGTCGAGCGCTCACCAGGTGACTCCAGGTGACTCCAGGTGACTTCAGGTGATTCCGTGGGCACCGGGGTGGGCACCTGGACGGGAGCCGTGCGGGCCGCGCCCGGCCGCCCGGCGGTCCACTCCGCGGACATCAACTTTGTGCATTCGTTCACAAGAGCCTAGTCTTGCTGGCACACACCACAAGTCGCATCCGCAGGAGTCCGGTGACCACAGGTCGGAGTGCTCGACCGCCGAACCGGGAGCGTGGGATCCCGGAGGCGACGGTTGCGCGGCTTCCGGTCTACCTCCGTGCCCTGACCGCGCTCTCCGAGCGTGCGGTGGCCACGATCTCCTCAGAGAAGCTGGCGGTCGCGGCCGGGGTCAACTCAGCGAAGCTGCGCAAGGATCTTTCCTACCTGGGCTCGTACGGCACCCGAGGCGTGGGCTACGACGTGGGGTACCTCATCTACCAGATCTCCCGCGAGCTCGGCCTCACCCAGGACTGGCCCGTCGTGATCGTCGGCATCGGGAACCTCGGCCACGCGCTGGCGAACTACGGTGGCTTCGCCTCCCGCGGGTTCCGGGTCGCGGCGCTGGTCGACTCCGACCCCGCGCGGGTCGGCGAGCGGGTCGCCGGTCTCACCGTTGAACATCCCGCCGAGCTCGAGCGGATCATCCGCGACAGCCAGGTGTCGATCGGCGTGATCGCGACCCCGGCCTTTGCCGCCCAGGATGTCTGTGAGCGCCTGGTGGAGTACGGTGTGAGCAGCATCCTCAACTTCGCGCCGGCCCTGCTCTCGGTGCCCGAGGGCGTCTATGTACGCAAGGTTGACCTCTCTATCGAGCTGCAGATCCTCGCCTTTCACGAACAGCGAAGGGCCAACGGCTACGTCGCGGCGGTCGCCATGGCAGCGGCGGCGGGCCTTCCCGACGATCTCGACGAAAAGCTGGCTGAGGCGTTGAAGTCATGAGTGTCCTCGCCGTCGGTCTCAGTCACCGGAGCGCCCCGGTGCGCGTCCTCGATCGCGCGGCCCTCACGGCCGAGGCGCGGGAGAAGCTGCTCCAGGACGTGGCCGGGGCCGACCACGTGGCCGAGGCCCTCGTTCTCGCGACGTGCAACCGGGTCGAGGTCTACACCGACGTCGACAAGTTCCACGGCGGCGTGGCCGCGGTCTCCGAGCTGCTCGCACGCCACACCGGGCTGGCCCACGAGCAGCTGACCGACCACCTCTACGTGCACTACGAGGACCGCGCGGTCCAGCACCTGTTCACGGTGGCGTGCGGGCTCGACTCGATGGCCGTGGGCGAGGCCCAGATCCTCGGCCAGGTCAAGTCGGCGCTGGGGCTCGCGCAGCGCCGGGGCACCGCGGGCCGGGTGCTGAACGAGCTGGTGCAGCAGGCACTGCGGGTCGGCAAGCGTGCGCATACCGAGACCGATATCGACCGTGTGAGCCGGTCCCTCGTGACGGTGGGGCTGGCTGCCGCGGAGCGGACGCTCGGCACCGTCGCGGGCCGCCCGGCGCTCATCATCGGCGCTGGCTCGATGAGTGCGCTGATCGCCGCGTCGCTGCGCCGGGCCGGCGCGGGGACGATCACGGTCGCCAACCGCACGTACGACCGCGGGGCCCGGGTCGCCGCCGCGGTCGGCGGGCAGGCGATTCCCCTCGACCGCGTCGACGAGGC
>JBOHCZ010000242.1:0-28511 GCA_050699195.1 Streptomycetales bacterium | reverse complement strand
GATCATCACCCTGCTCCGCTGGGCCGGCCACAACAACATCGCCCGCGCCCTACGCCACAACGCCCGACATCCCGGCCAAGCGATCACCCTGGTCACCAAAGGACTCACGACTTCGCAATGACCCTGGGCCGAGGTGGGAATCGGTTACGACATCCTCAAGAGGTACAACGCCGGGTTGGTGCACTGCAGTATCACCGGCTTCGGTAGCAGCGGCCCGTACAAGGATCTGCCCGCCTACGACGGCGTGGCGGTCGGCTACGGTGGTCTGGCGAGCCTGTTGATGGACCCGGAGACCCCGCAGGTCAGGGGGCCGGCCATGGCGGACGCCATCACGGGTCACACGGCTGCCTTCGCCATCCTGGCTGCCTTGCACGACCGGAACCGAACGGACGTCGGACAACACCTCGAGGTGACCATGCTCGGCGCCCTCGCGCACTTCCTGCACTCGGCGGTGGCGAAGCAGGTCGTCGAAGGGCGGGAGGAAGGCCCGTACACCCGCGTCCACGGTTCCCAGACGTATGCCTTCGTGACCGGGGACGGCGCCGCCTTGCTGATCCACTTGTCGTCACCGGCGAAGTTCTGGGAAGGGTTGTGTGCGGCGGTTGGACGGCCGGACCTCCAGAGTGATCCGCGTTTCGCGCGACGAGCGGATCGGCGCCAGAACTACGATTCACTGCGCGCTGAACTCGCGCCGATCTTCGCCATGCGCGACCGTAAGGAGTGGCTCCGGATACTCCAGGAGAATCAGGTGCCCTGCGCACCGGTCAACGGGGTTGCCGACATGCTCGCCGACGAACAACTGCGGCACCTCGCCGTCATCGACGTCGTCGACGAGCCGGGTATCGGGCCGATGCCGCGGATTCGTCCCCCGGTCTCCTTCAACGGCGCGGTGTTGCCCCCCACGTCGCGAGCGCCCTACCTGGGAGAGCACACCGAGTCGGTCCTTGACGAGGTACGTCGCGCATCGTGGCGGAAAGGGCCTTCGTGAGGCAGATCAAGCTCGTCGACACGACGATCCGCGATGGCCAGGCGAGCCTGTGGGCCATGAACATGAGGACCGGCCACATGCTGCCCGCGATGCCGCATCTCGACGCGGCCGGTTTCGACAGCATCGAGTTCATCGCGACCGGCAGCCGGCTCAAGAAATTCGTGCGTCATCTCAAAGAGAACCCCTGGGACTGGATCAAACAAGGCGCGGCGGCGGCTAAGCACACTCCATTGCGCTGGCACGGACCTATCGACGGTCCGAGTATGAGCGGGCGCGTGCCCCCGGAGGTCGGAGAACTGTTGATCTCGAAGGCCGTGGACCTGGGTATCCGGTATACCCGTACGGGTAACAACTGGAACAATTTCTCCCTGCTGGGGAGGGAGATGAAGCGCTTCGAGCGACTCGGCATGACCCCGGTCATCAATGTGATGTATTCGGTGTCCCCCCGCCACACTCACGAGTACTTCGTCCAGAAGGCGAGGGCCGCCGCGGCGCTAAGGCCATTTCGGTTGTGCTTCAAAGACGTGGGCGGTTTGCTGACCCCCGAGCGCACCCGTGAACTCCTGCCCAAGATGATTCAGGTAGCAGGCGACATACCGTGGGAATTTCACGGGCACTGCAACAACGGTCTAGGGTCGCTCAACGCTATCGAGGCGGCCAAGGCCGGCGTGGAGTACATCCACACAGCCGTGCCGCCGCTCGCAAACGCCAGCTCACAACCATCGGCCTACAGCCTGGCAAGGAACCTCCGTGAACTGGGTTTCGAGGTGGCCGTCGACGAGGAGGCGCTACGGCCCGCGAGCGCCCACTTCGAATTCATCGCCAAGCGGGAGAATTTCCCGATCGGCACGCCGTACGAATATGACGAACGACTGTATCAGCACCAGATCCCAGGCGGAATGATCTCGAATCTGAAGTACCAGTTGAGGCTCGCTGGAGTCGAGGATCGGCTCGATGAGGTCCTCGAGGAGGCGGCGTACGTTCGAGCAGAATTCGGCTATCCGATCATGGTGACACCGCTGTCACAGTTCGTGGGCAGCCAGGCGGCGATCAACGTGATCGTCGGCGCGCGCTACAAGCAGGTCACCGACAAGGTGATCGAGTACGCACTCGGGATGCACGGCGGTGACGAGGCGTTGAACGCCATGGACCCAGACGTTCGAGACCGTATCCTCGACCGCCCCCGCGCGCGAGACATCACCGCCCACCAGGAGCCGCAACCCACCTTGGCCGAACTCCGTGCGCGCTACGGTCGCGACATCCGCGATGAGGACCTGATCTTGCGGGCGATCGTCGGCGACGACGCGGTCGACGTGGTGGAGCGTTCCGCTGACCGGCGAAGGCACATCTCAACGGATCGGCCGCTCGTGTGGCTGGTCCGCGAACTCGTCGAGCGCGACGACCACCGGTTCGTGTCGATCCGAAGAAGGGACTTCTCGCTGACCATGCTGAGACGGACGGGTCGCTGAGGAATGGTGCCATGGAGCTTACACATCATGAGGTGCTCGAGATCCTCGAGATACTCGAGCGGTCGAACGTCGAGTACCTCGAGCTCGAGGTGGGAGAGACGAAGCTCGTCGCGGACCGCAGGGGCGGGGGACCAGCGTGGCGGAAGGTACGCGAGGACAGGGCGGCGCCGGCCACCCCGTCCGACCGCGACACGGACTCGCAGACCGCGCCGAGCCCTGATGGTGACCTCGTGACGGTCAGCGCTCCGGTGGTCGGCGTCTTCTACCGCTCGCCCGAGCCTGGCGCACCGCCGCTCACCGAGGTGGGCGCGCAGGTGAGCGAGGACAGCACGCTCGGGCTCGTGGAGGTCATGAAGATGTTCAACAGCGTCACGGCGGGGGTCCGCGGAGAGGTCGTGGAGATCCTCGTCCGGAACGAGGAGTTCGTCGAGTTCGGGCAGCCGCTGATGAGGATACGGCCGGAGACCGCAGGGTGAGCTTCCACCGCGTCCTGGTGGCCGACCGTGGCGAGATCGCGGTGCGGGTCGTGCGGGCCTGCCAGGCACTGGGTATCGAGTCGGTGGTGGCCGTCTCGGAGACCGACAAGGACAGTCTCGCCGCCCGGCTCGCGGACCGGTCGGTCTGTATCGGTCCGGCCCCGGCAAGCCGCAGTTACCTGAAGCAGGAGGCTCTGCTCGCGGCGGCGCTGGGGACCGGGGTGGATGCCATCCACCCCGGCTACGGCTTCCTCGCGGAGAACCCGACGTTCGCGGAAGCCTGCGAGAGCCAGGGCATCCGCTTCGTCGGACCTCGCGCGGAGACCATCCGGACCATGGGCAACAAGCTGACCGCCCGCGAGACAGCCGAGCGCTACCAGGTCCCGGTGGTCCCAGGATCACCGCGGGTAGACAGATTCGAGGACGCCGAGACGATCGTCGGGGACATCGGCTACCCGGTCCTGCTCAAGGCGGCCGCCGGCGGCGGCGGCCGTGGCATCCGCATCGTGCATGACCCCAGCGAGATGCGGAGCAGGTTCCTGAGCGCCACGGCCGAGGCCGCCGCCGCGTTCGGGAACGGCGCTCTCTACATCGAGCGGTACATCCCGGCGGCCCGCCATATCGAGGTGCAGGTGTTCGCCGACCGGTACGGCCAGCTGTTGCAGCTCGGGGAGCGGGACTGTTCGATCCAGCGCCGCTACCAGAAGATCATCGAGGAGGCGCCCGCCGCGTCGATCCCCGACGACGTCCGGGGATCGATTCGTGCGGCGGCCGTCGCGCTGACCGACGCCATCGGCTACGAGAACGCCGGCACGGTCGAGTTCATCTACGACGAGGAATGCAAGGAGTACTACTTCCTCGAGATGAACACGCGTATCCAGGTGGAACACCCGGTGACCGAGGAGATCACCGGACTCGATCTCGTGCAGATGCAACTCCAGGTCGGTTCCGGCCAGGGCCTTCCCCTCCAGCAGGAGGACGTGCGCTTCACCGGACACGCGATCGAGTGCCGCGTCACCGCAGAGTCCCCTGAGAAGGGTTTCCGGCCTTCTCCAGGACGTCTCGTCACGTGGCAGCCACCCGAAGGACCCGGAATAAGGCTCGACAGTCACTGCTACGAGGGCTACCGGGTTCCGCCCTTCTACGATTCGCTGCTTGGCAAGCTCATCACCCATGGACGTGATCGCGCGGAGGCCTTGGAACGCATGCGGGCGGCCCTGCGGCGGTTCGGTGTCGCGGGCATCGACACCACCATCGGTGTTCTCACATTCCTGACCGAACAGCCGGACTTCCAATCGGGCCGGTTCAACACTCGCTGGGCGGAGAGCACCCTCGACCTGTTCCGGTCCGGCATGGCCGGCTCGTGAGGCTACGGCCGGTGGGTGCGTTTCGCGGAAGGGGCGCGCTTCCCGTCAGCGGAGCGCGCGGAGATCTTCGACGGACAGCTCGGCCATGAGCGGGGCGAGGCTCTTGATGAGCGGCATGTCGACGCCGGCCTCCTCGGCGAGCGCCAGGGCGATCTCGAGGTCCTTCTTCGGCCACCGCAGTCGCTGGGCGCCCCACTCCGCCAGCGGCCGGTTGGCGCCGCTGCCGATGTTGAGGAAGGCCCGCAGCTTGCCAGGATGCACGCCCAGCTTCTTGGCGAGGGTCAGGGCCTCGTAGTTCGCGCGGAGGCAGCTCCACAACAGCAGGTTGTTGGCCGTCTTGGCGATCTGGCCGGCGCCGATGTCGCCCACGTGACAGACGTCGATCGCAAAGCAGGAGAAGGCCGGCAGGCAGGCGTCAACCACCTCGGCCGGACCGCCGCACATCAGCTTGAGGGCACCGGCCTCGGCGCCGCGCTCGCCTCCCACCAGCGCGACGTCGATCACGTGCACGCCCTGCTTGGCGGCGACTCCGGCCATCTCGGTGCACGTGTCGGGCCGTACGGAGGGACAGATGGCGAGGACCGAGCCGGGTCGTGCCGTCTCCAGCGCTCCGCCAGGACCGGTGATCGCCTGTTTGACCTGCTCGTCGTCCACGACCACGAGCAGGACCAGGTCGCTGGCAGCGGCGACCTCCGCGACGCTGCCGACCACGGTGGCCCCCGCATCCACGGCCGCCGCGCAGGCGTCGGCGGATGGATCGAAGGCGGTGACCTGCCAGCCGCCGTTGCGGGCATAGCGCCCCATCATCCCGCCCATACGGCCCCATCCCACGAGTCCGATGGTGGCGACGTCCCGAACGTCTGCGGTCATCTCGAGTCCCTTCCCTCGCTCGATCCGGCGTGCGTCACCGGACTCTCCCGCCATGGCTAGCGCGGGCGCCCGGCGGGGTCAATGAGGACCGGTGCGGATCTGAGACGGCCTTCCCGCTCCGGCGTCGTGGACACGGCGTCTCAGCATTCGAACCCGGTACGTGACCGTCCGCGGTAGCGTCCGTGAGCCTTGCCTGAGACCGCGAGGGGAGGGCAATGAGCCGACTCACGTTGACGCTGGCCTGCGGCCCGTACGACCGCACCGAGGCGCTGCGCACGGGCGCCGTCCAGCCGGAGGGCATCGATCCCGCATGCTTCAGCGCGTGCTCGCAAGATTCGGACGGGTCGAGGGCTTGGTCAACAACGCGGCCATGTTCTCGACGGTGCCGATGTCACGGGTGGGCCTGGAGGGCCATTCTTCCTCTCCGGCGACAGTGACTTCATCACCGGTCAGACGCTGGTGGTCGACGGGGGGGCCACGATGCACTGACGGAGACGCGTGGGGCTGAGGGTGCCCGGACTTCGGGTTGTTGACTACCATGATAAATGGTTATACCATTAATAAAAGTGTTGCGAGGCCCTCTGGGTGTGGGCATCTGGTCTCGCTATCCAGGATCGGTGATCGCAAGAAGGAGGGTCGATGGCCAAAGACGGGCTCGTCTCGGAGGAGTTGGCGAAGAAGTTCGCCACGGAAAAGGACTCCCCGTATACCCGATGGGTGCGCAACGAGGGTCTTGAAATCGTGAGTGCGCAGTACGTGCCCAACCTCCGTACTGTCGACCTGTCGCCCTGGGCTCGGCGGGGCGGCGCAGGAGTCTTCATCAACCACGAGGCGTCTCGGACATCGAACGACTGCTATGTCTGCGAGATTCCGTCGGGCGGCGAGCTGGCACCCCAGCGGCAGCTGTACGAGGAGATGATCCTCGTGCTCGAGGGACGGGGTTCGACCGCGGTATGGAACGACGCCGGTGCCCGGGTGAGCTTCGAATGGGGCAAGGGGTCCATGTTCGCGGTTCCGCTGAACACCTGGCACCAGCACTTCAACGGCTCGGGGAGCAAGCCCGTCCGTTTCGTCGCGGTCACTAACCTGCCACCGGTCCTCAACATGTACGACGACGTGAACTTCGTCTTCAACACGCCGCACGATTTCACCTCGCGCTTCGCCGGCGAGCCGGACTACTTCACGAACAAGGGCGAGCAGAAGGGGCTGCTGCTGCAGACCAACTTCGTCGCCGACGCGGTCAACCTGCCGCTGGTGGCCGCGAAGGAGCGTGGTGCAGGCGGTGGTCACATCCGCTTCGCCATGGCGAAGGCGTCGATGAGCAGCCACATCTCGCAGTTCCCGACGGCGACCTACAAGAAGGCGCACCGCCACGGACCCGGCGCCCACGTGATCATCTTGTCGGGCCAGGGATTCAGCCTGATGTGGCCGGAGGGTGACGAGCCCCGGCGTTATGACTGGCAGCCGGGGTCCCTGATCGTCCCGCCGAACATGTGGTTTCACCAGCACTTCAACACCGGCACGGCCCCGGCCCGCTACCTCGCGTTCAAGTACGAGGGCGTCGCGTTCCGGAACGCGCAGGGGGTGCCGACGGCGTGGATCAGCCAGCGTCTGGGCGGCGACCAGATCGACTATGCAGACGAGTCGCCCGCCATCCACAAGCTCTTTGCCGAGGCACTCGCGGAGAACGCACTGGAACCCGCCATGGAAGAGGCCTATCGGGCCGAGGTGGCTGACCTGCCGCCGAAACCGGGCGAGCCGGTGTCGCGGTCCGCGTGACCGCCGCTGAGTCGCCCCGGCCCCGCCAGCCGCTGGCCGAGGGGGTCGCGGGTGATACGTTCCAGCACGGCGAGGCACCGGCGGAGCCGATCGAGCAGAACCCGATCTGGCTGCAGGACAACGTCACCTTGCACAGCGTCGGGATCGACGTCGGCTCCTCGGGCACCCAGGTGGCGTTCTCGCGGCTTCACCTGCGCCGGCTCGGTGAGGACTTGACGAGCCGATACATCGTGATCCGGCGCGAGACGCTGTTCCAGTCGCCGGTCCAGCTCACGCCGTACTCGGACGGGCGGCGGATCGACGGCCCGCGCCTCGCGGCGATGGTCGGCGAGGCCTATCAGGCGGCTCGGCAACGTCCCGACAGCGTCGACACCGGCGTCGTCATCTTGACCGGGGAGGCGCTGCGCCGTGACAACGCCGAGCAGATCTGCGGTGTCCTGGCTGCACAGGGTGGAGAACTCGTGTGCGCCAGTGCCGGTCACAACATGGAGGCCATGCTGGCGGCGTACGGATCCGGAGCGGCGCGTGTCTCATATGAGCGGAAGGCCCGGATCCTGAACGTCGACATCGGTGGCGGTACGACGAAGCTGGGGCTGGTCGAGAACGGCCGAGTCATCGCTACGGCGGCGGTGAACATCGGCGGCCGGCTCCAGGTGGTGGGCGACGACGGCCGCGTCGTGCATCTCGATCCGGCTGGTCAGGAGCACGCGGCGCGGGCCGGCTTCAGGTGGTCGCTGGGAGCGAGGGTCGCAACCCACGAGCTGGACCGGGTCGCGAGCACGATGGCGGACGCGCTCGTCGCGGCGATCGCCGAACGTCCGGTCCCGGCCGAAGTCAGGGGACTGTTCCTCACCGAACCACTCGGCGGCCTCGGTCACCTGGACGGGATCATGTTCTCCGGCGGTGTGGCCGAGTACGTCTACTCGCGCGAAGTGCGTGACTTCGGCGACCTTGGCCGCCGGCTCGGTGCCGCCCTGCGCGCCCGCTTGGAGACCGGCGCGCTGCCCGCTCCCCTGTTGCCGGCGGGGGAGTGCATCCGGGCAACAGTGCTCGGTGCGTCTGAGTACAGCGTGCAGCTCAGCGGCAGCACCAGCTACATCTCGCGCCCGGACGCGCTGCTGCCACGGCGCAACCTCCAGGTGATCAGACCCGAGTGCACCCTGGATGAGCGCGTCGATCCCGATGCGGTCGCCGAAGCCATCCGTCGGCACCTAGCCGCTTTCGACCTCGATGGTGTCCAGGCAGACGTGGCCGTTGCCTTCGCCTGGGACGGTGTGCCGTCGTACGACCGGATCGTCGGCTTTGCCCGCGGGATCGCGCGCGGCCTTGGGCGTCGGATCGAGGCGGGACTGCCGCTCTACCTCCTCCTCGACGGCGACGTGGCGCTCACGCTGGGCGGGATCCTGCGTGAGGATCTCGAGGTCGGGAGCGAGCTGCTCGTCATCGACGGCCTGCGGCTCTGGGACTTCGACTACATCGACCTGGGACGGCTTCGTGAGCCATCCAACACGGTAGCCGTGACCATCAAGTCGCTCGTTTTCAACAACGATCCGCGAGTGTGACTCCCCGGTCGGTGATTCGGCTGAGCTGGGAGGCCTACGCGGACCTGATCGGAGGGCGGAGCCTGGTCGGGATGCCCGGGGAGCCGGGTGCTCGCTCTGTACGACGAGGCACGGGCTCAGCCTGGCTCCGGCAAGGGCGACGCAGCCGCCTCGCCCCCACCGCGGCACCGGTCGCGGCACCTCTCGCGGGCCGGGAGGCCCAGGCCGCGGGGTTGAATTCTGCCGCCTGTAGGGCACAATGGTATGACCCTTGTACCGGGAGGGAGCTGTTGATGCGCACGTGTCTTGGTCGAACCTCAGGGCCCAGGATCTCGCCGCGCCCTGACCGGCTCCCCAGCTGCAGCGGGCGGCGAGGACCTTAAGGCATTCCTCTCCTCTCTGGCGAGCCGCGTTCAACGTTGAAGCGAAGTAGTTCGCGAGTACTACGGCTCAGCACTCGAAAGGCAGGACGGCGATGCTCAAACGAGAGATCAACGATCTTCTCACCCAGACTGGACCTGGGACGCCAATGGGCGACCTGTTCCGGCAGTACTGGATTCCCGCTCTTCTCGCCGAGGAACTTCCAGAGAACGATTGCCCGCCGGTGCGCGTCAAGCTCCTCTCTGAGCGCCTGATCGCTTTTCGTGACAGCGCGGGCCGGTATGGGCTCATCGACGAGTTCTGCGCCCACCGCGGCGTCTCCCTCTGGTTCGGGCGCAACGAGGAGTCCGGCTTGCGCTGCTCCTACCACGGGTGGAAATACGATGTCAATGGCCAGTGCATCGAGGTGCCTTCCGAGCCCGACGACAGGCAAAGCAGCTTGTGCAGGAAGATCAAGCTCCAGAGCTATCAGATCGTGAAGATCGGTGACGTCCTCTGGACGTATATGGGCGATCCGAAGACCACCCCGGAACTTCCGCAATGGGAGTTCGCTCGGGTGCCTTCCGAGCAGACGTACACTTCCAAGCGCTGGCAGGAGTGCAATTGGCTGCAGGCCCTGGAGGGCGGCATCGACTCCAGCCACGTCTCCTGGCTGCATTCGTCTGGCCTCAAGGGCGACCCGCTCTTCAAGGGAGCTCAGGGCAACAAGTACAACATGGCAGACAAGAAGCCGTTCTTCGAGGTTGTCGAGGCGGATGGCGGCCTGTTCATCGGCGCTCGCCGCAACGCCAAGGAGGGCCACTACTACTGGCGTATCACTCCATGGGTGATGCCGAGCTTCACGATGATCCCGCCGCGCGGCGACCACCCGATCCACGGCCACTTCTGGATACCCATCGACGACGAGAACTGCTGGGTCTTCAGCTTTGACTACCACCCGGTCCGTCCGCTTACGGAGGAGGAGCTCCAGGCGATGAAGGACGGGCACGGCGTGCACAACGAGTATGTCCCGGGCACGTACCGGCCGCTGCAGAACAAGGACAACGACTACCTGATGGACCGCGAGGCGCAGAAGCGCGGTGACACCTACTCAGGGGTGAAGGGGATCGCGATGCAGGATGCGTCCCTGCAGGAGAGCATGGGGCCGATCGTGGACCGCACCAAGGAGAAACTGGTCTCCACGGACAGTGGCATCATCATGGCTCGGCTGAAACTCTGGAGGTCCGTCGAGGCACTGCGCGACGAGGACGTGCGGCCGCCCGGCGTCGACCCGGAACACCACAAGGTGCGCTCGGCAGCCGTCGTGCTGCCGAAGGACGCCGCCTTCATCGAGAGCCGCGGCGAAGCCCTGACCGTCCGTCCGGGCGTGCAACACGCCTCGGTCTGACATGCGGCGTGCGCCGACACTCCTGAACAGCTGTGCCAGGGCGGCGACAGCCGCCGAGGCACGCTTCCGTATCGCCTATCAGGACGCAACGACGCGGGCCTCGCGGATCATCGCCCTCGATGAGCAGGCAGCCGCGGTCGTGCGCCGCGTCGCCGTTCAGCACTGGAGCGGTGGCCATTTCCTGGTCTTCGAGGCCGCGGTCCCGATGGGCGGTCCCGAAGGGCAGCCGGCTGATGCCAGGCTGCGTGCCGTCGACGGCTCCGAAGTCCTACTCACTGAGGAGCTCGAGGGTGCCGACGTCGCGGTGATGATCGGGACCGCGAACGCCCGGGCCGAGGCAGCGTCGGTCGTCGGGCAGGCCTGTGCGATGCGGCGGATCATGTCCGCTGGTCTCATCGTCTCCGACGTGGACGAGGTCGACGAGGCCGTTGCGGCTCTCCGGCCCAACGCGATGGTGTTGGTGATATTGAAGAACGAAAATGATGTTCCCCCGATGCTCACCGCGCTCAGGGTCTAGGCGCAGAAAGTGATTGAGGGTACATGAACGAGAAGATCACGATTCCGGCGCTTCAGCAGATGAAGCGTGACGGACGAAAGATTGTCGGCGTGGTGGCCTGGGACTATCAGATCGCGAAGATCACCGACCGCGCAGGCGTGGACATCATCTCGGTCGGGGACTCGGTCGGCGTGAACCTCTGGGGCCAGGCGAATCCACTGGAAGTGACGATGGAGCAGATGCTCGTCGTCTGCCAGGCCGTACGCCGGGGCGTGCGGAGGGCACTGGTCAGTGTCGACTTTCCGTTCGGGCCGGTTCAGGAGGGGCCCGGCAGTGCGGTGCGTGCCGCCATCCGCCTGGTCAAGGAGGCAGGTGCAGACCTCGTGAAGCTCGATGGCGCTGCCGATTTCCCGGAAGCGGTGTCCGCCGTCGCCCGGGCGGGCGTCCCGGTTTGGGCCCAGTTCGGGATCACGCCACAGACGGCACTCCGGTACGGCATGGAGTACGGCGCGATGTCAGCGCCCGCTGCCCAGGTGCCCGTGGAGATGAAGGACGAACTGGTCGCTGAGGCGAAGCAGTTGCAGGAAGCCGGTGCATCGCTCCTGAACATCACCAACTCCGGACCTGTCGTCGGGCCGGAGGTCGCCGGCGCCGTCTCGATACCGGTCCTCGGCGGGTTCGGCGGCGGCCCGTGGCTCGACGGGCGGATCCGAATGGCCCATGCCGCCATCGGTTACGCCGCCTCTACGCTGGACAAGCCGTCGGAGACGTACGCCAACGTCGCGCAGATCACGCTCGATGCGATCACGGCCTACGCCGAGGACGTCCGTGCCGGACGCCAGATCAAGGGTGCGACATCGAGGGCGCCGACGAGCTGACCACTGCGCGACCCACCGGAAGGGAGATGTGTCGCGTGCCTACCGCCGTCATCGACGGGATCACCACACGGTACGAGGTGGCGGGTTCCGGACCGCCGCTGCTGATGTTCTCCCCTGGCGGTTTCAACTCGACGCTCGAGAACTGGACGGCGCTGGGCATCTACCGCCGCCTCAACCTGCTCGGCCACCTGGCCGAGAAGTACACGTGCATCACATTCGACCGTCGTGAGTCGGGTCTGTCCGCTGGCCGGGTCGAGCGCCTCACATGGGACGACTACGCCGCCCAGGGGAAGGGATTGCTCGATCACCTCGGCATCGAGCGAGCCCACCTCATGGGCGGCTGCGTGGGTTGCTCCGCGGTCGTCGCGTTCGGCGTGTCGTACCCCGAGATGGTGTTGAGCATGGTGCTGTTCTCGCCCGCGGGAGGGGCGAAGTACCGGATCAGGCAACAGGCCCGGCTGGCCCAGCACCTGGCGTACGTGGAGCAACACGGCCTCGAGAACGTGGTGGCGCTCGCCACCAGCTCCGAGCAGAGCTTCACGAAGGATCCCCGCGTGGGTCCGTGGGTCACCGTCATCCGGACCGACCGCCCGTTCGCGGAGGCCTACCGGCAGCAGGACCCTGACCGCTACCGGTTCATCCTCGGCGGCATGGCCCGTCTGCTCTTCGACCGCGACACCGTGCCCGGTGCTGAGCCCGAGGATCTCCTGCGCCTCGACATCCCCTCGCTCGTCGTACCGGGCCAAGACGACTCGCACGCGACCTCAGCGGCCAGGTACCTCGAGGAATGCCTCCCCCGAGCGGAGTACTGGGATGTCCCGGTCAGTGATCAGACCGAGGAGACCGTGCCCGCCCAGGTGTGCCAGTTCCTGGACAAGCTGTGATCCAGGAGCTACGTGAGGGGCTCACCCCGCTCCAGCGCGGCAATCTGGTCCAGTCGCCGCTGGTGGCGACCCCCCTTGAAGGGCGTGGCCAACCAGGTCTGCGTGATCGCCTCAGCCAGGGCGGGTGCGATGATCTTGGCCCCCATCACGAGTACGTTGGTGTCGTTGTGGGCCCGGGCGATCTCCGTCGTGAACAAGCAGTGGCACAGCCCGGCTCGCACGCCGGCGATCTTGTTGCACGCGATCTGCTCACCTGATCCGGTGCCGCCGAGCACGATGCCCCGGTCGGCGTGGCCCTCCACGACCTGGCGGCCGACGTCTGCGCAGAGCGGCGGGTAGTCCACCGTGTCGGTGCCATGCGAACCACGATCATCGACGTCGTGACCCTGGTCGGTCAGCCACCTGATGAGATGCGTCTTGAGCGAGAAGCCGTTGTGGTCGGCTGCGACAGCGATCCGCATTGCGCTCCATCCGCTCAGGCGGTCAGGTCGTGTGTACTTTCGGGGAACAGCGATTCCACGGTGATCGGTCGCTCGAGGATCTTCTGGCTGACGGCGTGTTGGATGAGCTGTTCGATCATCGACCGGTTGGGCGCGATCCCGTAGGGCAGCGGATCGCCCCCGGTAATGTCCATCACGCGCTTGTACATCAGGTCAGTCGGTGCCGGAGCGTCGATCTCGCCGTTACGGAGCCGCTCGACGTAGCGGTTCTTGGCTTCGGCGAAGGCCTCGAAGACATCCGCGGCCAGGCTCGGGTGGGCGTCGAGCAGCTCGTCCCTCACGACCACCAGATGGTTGATGGGGTAGAGGCCTCGCCGGTGCAGGGCATCGAAGCCGGCTTCTCCGGCTTCGGGGATCAGCGGC
Organism: Streptomycetales bacterium; assembly: GCA_050699195.1. Classification (GTDB taxonomy): domain Bacteria; phylum Actinomycetota; class Actinomycetes; order JBOHCZ01; family JBOHCZ01; genus JBOHCZ01. The sequence continues at coordinate 15,132 of JBOHCZ010000242.1, read as the reverse complement.
GCCACGTCAGGATGGTCGACTGCGACGCCGATGCCGGCCGCAAGCTCACCCGTGGCTACCGACTCCGCAAGAACCCCGCCCTGCCTCATCGGCACGACGTTCGCGGGTGGACGGTACTCGGCCACGTGTTCGTCACCGGAGAGCACCCAGGTCACCCGGCTGAGGTCCACGCCGTGCTCGTCCTGCAGGATGCTTCGGGCCCACACGCCGGTGGTCACCGTGTAGCCGCGGTTGACACCGACCAGCCGGCCTTCGAGATCCTTCGGGTCCCGGATGCCGGCCCTGGTGTTGTAGACGACGGCGCCGTGGTGGAACCCCCGAACCAGGAAGATCGGGAGTGCGGTGAACGCCTTGCGGTGCGCCTTCGCACAGAGGTAGGTGGTGAACGCCATCTCGCTGACATCGAACTCCAACGTTCGCACCATCCGGCGGAACGCCTGGACGAGGACCGGCACCTCCTCGAACGCGAATGCGCATCGCCGCGGGGTGACTGTGCCGTCCTTGAGGGCCTGATTGTTCCCCTGGGTGCGAGTCACGGTCCTGAGGTTGAGCTCCGCCATGAGTGCCTGCTCGCTCGCTCGTATCGGATCACGGGTCGGAGGCGGCCGGACTCTGACCGGCCAGGACCCAGGACCCACGGCCAACGGTCATCACGGCGCCTCGACAGGCTGAGAGCCTAGCATGTAAATTGACAGACCATAATACCTTCGCCCCCCTGCAGGTCACGCACCGGTTCGAGAGGAGCCCCTTTCATGGGAGAGCATGTCCTGGCGGCCGTGCGGACGGGCCCGGGCCAGACCGAGCTCCGCGAGTTCCCGATGCCGGAGATTCCGAAGGACGGCGCCCTGCTCAAGGTTGAGGTCGCTGGCATCTGCGGGACGGACGTCAAGATCTACGCCGCACCGGCCTCCGACGATCCGGTCATCATGGGGCACGAGAACGTCGGCGTCATCGCCAGGGTGGGCCGCACGTTCACCGAGCGCCAAGGCGTGGGGGAGGGGGACCGCGTCTTCGTCGAGCATTACGTCCCGTGCTCCAGATGCGAGTGGTGCCGCCACGGGGAGTACCGTCACTGCGAGGCGACGGATTGGCGGACGAACCCGGACGCTCGCCGGTACGGCTACACATCGGCCGGGCACCCGTTCCACCTCTGGGGAGGGTTCGCCCAGTACATGTTCCTGCCGTGGAACGCCGTCGTCCACAAGGTGCCCGCAGGGGTGTCGGCCGAACTGGCGGGCATCGTGACTCCGCTGTCGAACGGCATCGAGTGGGCGCTGTTCGATGCCGGTGTCGGGTACAACTCCACCGTCCTGATCCAGGGGCCGGGTCAGCAAGGGCTCTCGCAGACCGTCGCGTGCAAGCAGGCCGGTGCCTCGCTCGTCGCCGTCACGGGCACCACCCGGGACGCGGCGCGGATGGAGGTCGCCAAGAAGCTGGGTGCGGACTGCGTGATCGATGTCCAGCAGGAGGATCCACTCGAGCGCATCATGGAGATCACGGATGGCAAGGGCGTCGATGTCGTGCTCGACTGCACTGCCGGTGCCGGCGTCGCCCCTATCCTCCTCGGCATCGACGCGCTCAAGCGCAGGGCCGGCACCCTGCTGATCCAGGGCGAAATCGCCGCGTTTCCGAACTTCCCCGTCAAGAAGCTGACCGAGAAGGCCATCACCATCAAGAGCGCACGCGGACACAGCTACCGGTCGTGTGAGCTCGCTCTCGAACAGCTCGCCTCGAAGCGGTTCCCGCTCGACTTGCTGACCACTCACACCTTCGCGCTGACCGAGGTGGACCGCGCCATCAGGGCTGTCGGCGGCGAAGGCGACGAGGGCGTCATCCACGTCTCCCTCTTGCCCTGGAAGGACCGCGCGCAGTAGCCGGTCCCCGCCAGGTCCGGCCCGTCATCACATGAAAGGGGGCGAGATGGGAGTCGTCGTCCAGAACATCCGTCGCGCCGACAGGGTCGCCGCCGACGCACTCGCCGAGTTCGGGGTGGCGACGATCCACGAGGCGGAGGGGCGCAAGGGGCTGCTGGCCCCTCACATCAATCCGATCTATGCGGGCGCTCACATCTCGGGGACTGCCGTGACGGTCAGCGTGCCTCCCGGCGACAACCTGATGATCCACGTCGCCGTGGAGCAGTGCCAGGAGGGCGACGTCCTGGTGGTCGCGCCGACGTCCCGTTCCGAAGCCGGCTACTTCGGTGAGCTGCTCGCAACGGGGCTCCAGGCGCGTGGCGTAAGGGGCCTTGTGATCGATGCCGGGTGCCGCGACGTCGGCGAACTCGCACGGATGGGGTTTCCGGTGTGGGCGAGGTGCGTGTCCGCGACGGGCACCGTCAAGGAGACACTCGGCAGCGTCAACGTTCCGATCGTGTGTGCCGGCCAGTTGGTCGAGCCAGGGGACGTGATCGTCGCCGATGACGACGGTGCCGTCGTGGTGGCGCGTCAGGAGGCTGCGGCCGTGCTCGCAGCCTGCCGGGCGAGAGAGGAGCGGGAGGCCGCGGTACGCAAGCGGTACGAGGCGGGCGAGCTCAGCCTCGACGTGAACGACATGCGTGAGCGACTCGTAGAGAAGGGGCTCACCTACGTCGATCAGACACCGGGCGACTGAGCGGTCCAGGAACCTCTGTACAGGACGAGGCGGGCGAGGGAACGACGATGATCATCGATTGCCACGGTCATTACACGACGACCCCGTATGCCCATCAGGAGTTCCGCGACGCCCAGCTCGCGCGATTGGCTGATCCGGGCCTGCCCGAGCCGAAGGCGGCCGAGATCAGCGATGCGGAGATCCGGGAGAGCGTCGAGACCAACCAGCTGAGGCTCCTGCGCGAACGCGGCGCCGACATGATGGTCTTCTCGCCCAGGGCATCCGGAATGGAACACCACGTGGGCGACCCGGGAACGGCACGAGCATGGGCGCGGGCATGCAACGACCTGGTCCACCGGGCCGTCCGCCTGTTCCCGCGGCACTTCATCGGAGTCTGCCAGTTGCCGCAGACGCCCGGCGCCCCGCTGGAGAGCTCGATCGAAGAGCTGCAGCGCTGCGTCGAGGATCTCGGGTTCGTCGGGTGCAACCTGAATCCCGACCCCTCGGGCGGACACTGGACTTCCAAACCGCTGACCGACGAGTACTGGTACCCCTTGTACGAGAAGATGGTGGAGCTGGACGTTCCGGCTATGATCCACGTCTCGGCATCGTGCAACCCGAACTTTCATGCGCTGGGAGCACACTACCTGAACGCCGATACAACAGCCTTCATGCAGCTGATTCAGGGGGACCTCTTCGCGGAGTTCCCCACCCTGCGGTTCGTGATCCCCCATGGCGGCGGAGCAGTGCCCTACCACTGGGGACGTTACCGTGGCCTCGCCGACAGGTTGAAGCGTCCGCCGCTCGGCGGGCATGTCATGAAGAACGTCTTTTTCGATGCGTGCGTCTACCACCAGGCGGGGATCGATCTCCTATTCCGCGTCATCGATGTCGACAACATCCTCTTCGCCTCGGAGATGCTCGGTGCCGTTCGCGGCATCGACCCGGAGACCGGCTTCCATTGGGATGACACGAAGCGGTACATCGATAAAATCGGCCTGCGCGAAGATGACAGGCGCAAGGTGTTCGAGCTCAACGCTCGACGCGTGTATCCGCGCCTCGACGCTCAACTCAAGGCGGCAAGATCGTAGGCGCCGCGGCATCAGATGCAGGATTCAGGAAAGGGCTCAGCTCGTGACGAGGATTAGGCTGACGCTGGCCTGCGGAGATTACGACCGCACGAGAGATCTGGAGGAGGGCGCCGTTCGTCCCGACGGCATCGAACTGACGTACCTGCGGCTGCCCGTGGAAGAGACCTTCTTCCGCATGATGCGGCACCGCGAGTTCGAAGTCGCGGAGATGTCACTGTCTTCCTACGTCATCTCGCTGCAGACGGATCCGGCGCCGTTCGTGGCGTTGCCGGTGTTCACGTCCCGCATGTTCCGCCACGGCTCGATCTACATCAACACTGGTGCCGGGATCACCGCCCCCGATGATCTGCGCGCCAAGCGGGTAGGCGTGCCCGAGTATCAGCTCACCGCCGGTGTGTGGGTCCGGGGGATCCTCGCTGACTATCACGGGGTTCCCGTGGAATCGGTGTCCTATCACACGGGTGGACAGGAGCAGCCGGGCCGCATTGAAAAGGCTGACCTGCACCTGCCCGACAACATCGGCATCGAGCGCATTCCGCAAGGCAAGACCCTGGCGAGGATGCTCGCCGAAGGTGAGATCGATGCGCTCTACACCCCCCGTATCCCTCGGCCATTCGTCCAGCGAGATCCGCGGGTGGGACGGTTGTTCCCCGACGTGATCGCGGCGGAGAAGGCCTACTACGCCGCCTCGGGGATCTTCCCGATCATGCATGTTGTGGTCGTCCGCCGCGATGTCTACGAGACCCACCCGTGGGTGGCCCAGTCGCTGTACAAGGCGTTCGTCCTAGCCAAAGCCAACGTCTTCGACCGTCTCTACGACTCCTCGGCGTTGCGTTTCATGCTGCCATGGTTGAACCAGTATCTGGAGGAGACCCGGGAACTGCTAGGTGACGACTACTGGTCCTACGGACTGGAAGCCAACCACCATACGCTCGCCACGTTTCTGCGCTATCACCATCAGCAGGGGCTGTCACGGCGACTGCTGCGGCCCGAGGAGGTCTTCGCCCCCGAGTCGACCGAGTCCGCGGTCATCTGATCTGACGATCTTACCCTCGTCGGCCGTCTGGTCCGGACGAACGGGCGGGGAAGTGGCCCGCCGTAACCGGCGCACCGGGGGGCCGAGGCCGCCATCAAACTGGTCTATGACCGACAGACACATTCTCTATTTCCCACTCATGCGCCCGCCCTGTAACGCTGCCACCCGAGGCGTGCGACCAGCCAGGCGGTCGCGTCTGTCCGTCACCTCTCCATATCCGATGGAGGCTCACGATGACCAGAAGCACCGAACCGATCCTCGACCCGACCGGGGACGCCGACCTGGCCGCGGACACCACGCTTGCGCCGCGGCTGGGGACGTTGAAGGGCACGACACTGGCGCTCCTCAACAACGGCAAGCCCAACTCCGCAGTCGTGCTACGCGAGCTCGGCGAGCACCTCACGAGGGCGCACGGAGTCCGTGCGGTCGTCATGTACGAGAAGAGCTACTTCGGCACGCCCGCGGGGCGGACGCAGGTCGAGGAGATCGCGGAAAGCTGCGACTTCGCCGTCGCGGCGATGGGCGATTGAGGCTCCTGCAGCGCGGCCAGTTTGGCCGACGGGATCCTGCTGGAGCGGTCTGGCATCCCAGCGGTGGTCATCTGCACCGACGCCTTCCGGTCGCCTGCCGAGGCGATGGCGAAGGTGTACGGCTTTCCGGGGTTCGAGTACGTGACGGTGCCTCACCCGGTTGCCGGTCTGAAGCTGTCGGAGGTCCGGGAGAGGACGCGCGAGCTGCTCCCCGAGGTGTTGCGCATCCTGGGGGTGGAGCAATGACGGGCACTTCCACGCCACAGACCGGTCCGGCCACTGCCGGCGAGTCGCTCGAGCCGCACCCGGCGCAGGCAGCGATCGAGTACTGCTACGAGCGCGGCTGGACGGACGGGCTCCCTGTCGTGCCGTGCACGGAGAGCTATCTCAGCTGCTTTCTCGACCAGGTCGACCGTGACCCGGACGACGTCGTGTTCGCGATGCCGCACCTGAACCGCAGCTGCACCGTGCGGTTCGCGGCCATGAACGCGGCCATGGCCGGTTGCCGGCCCGAGTACTTCCCCGTGGTCCTCGCCGCGTGGGACTCCCTTCGGCAGGAGGGCTACGCGGCTCGTGGCATCTGGCAGAGCACGACCGGGTGCGCCACGTTGCTCGTCGTCAACGGCCCGGTAAGGGACAGGATCGGGGTCAACAGCAAGGGGAATGTCTTCGGGTCCGGATTCCGGGCGAACGCGACCATCGGCCGCGCGGTCCGGCTCGCCGCCGTCAACGCGTTCGGCCTCCGGCCGCAGGTCCTCGATCAGGCGACCCAGGGAACCCCGGCGAAGTACACCTGCTGCATCGGCGAGAACGAGGAGGACAGCCCCTGGGCTGCGCTGCACACCGACCTGGGCCACAGCCCGGACACCAGCACGGTGACCGCCATGATGATGCGCTCCAGCGTCCACATCGAGGCACGGCACACCGTGGTGCCCGAGCAACTTCTGTACGACATCGTGGACACCGTGACGAGGACCGGTGCCCTGATTCACGAGACCATCAGCTGCTGCATCGTGCTGAGCCCTGAGCACGCCCACATGGTGGCCGGCAACGGATGGAGCAAGCGCCAGATCCAGGAGTTCGTGTACGCCGAGGCCGTCCGTTCCCAGGAGGCCCTCGACCGTGTGGGGAAGGGCTCGGTGTCACGCCACACCCGGTGGCGAGTGCCCAACGATCACCCCGACGCTGTCGCCGGCCAGCACATCAGCGCCGAACGCACCGCCGAGCGCAACGCCGTACGTGTTCTGAACTCCCCTGAGGCGGTTCTGGTCGTTGTGGCCGGAGCGCCGAACGCCGGCGTCTCGGCAGTCGTCGAGACCTTCGGCCCGAGAGGCGGCCGGCCGGCCACTACCAGAGTGCAGGAGCGGCCGTGACATTCAACGGAGACGTCGCAACGCAAGCGGAGCACCCCTCTCTGGGCGCGGCGTTCGGCGACGTCCAGGTGACCCTGGCGCGGGACGGTTATGCCACTGAATGGCGGGTGGACGACAAGGGTGCGGTCCACTTCCGCGTCGTGGCGACGGACTCGGCGTGCCCTGAGTGCCTCGTCCCCAAGCCCGTCATGGCAGCCATCCTGGCAGACGCCCTCAAAGGGACCGGCCACGAGCTCGGCGAGCTCGAGCTCCCCTCCGATCGTGCTGGGTAGGGTCCAGGGTCAGATGGTAACCAGTCAGACCCCCTTGTGAACTGCGGTGTGTCGTTGATGGCGCCTCCCACCTGTTCCGTCTGGACGCCGCGGTGGGCGCGGCCGGGTTCGGGGACGCCCTCAACGACGCGCTGAGGGCGGCGGAGGTGATCGGCACCGACGAGACCCCCGCGCGATTGACGCAAGGCCGCCACCCGGGCCGAGGGCCGTGCCGCAACCCGCACGTGTACACCCTCCGCACGATGTGCGCCTACACCCGCGTCGGTGGCGGGCCAGCCGGGACCTGGTCTCGTACGGCGCGGCCGGGGACCCGACCAAGGCCTCGATCAGCGCCTCAGCATCCGCGCGAGGTATCGACGGGCACCGTCGAGTCCGGTCCCGTCGCCTCGGTGGCCGATGTGGCCGTCCGGTCGCACCACGAATGCGCTGTTGCCGTGGACGTGCAATCGTCGGTACGCGGCACCGGAGAAGTCGTGGAGGGTGGCCGGTCGCGCCACCGGGCTGAGCCGGTGGATGAAGAGCAGGTCCTCGTGGCGCGCCGCCATCGCTGCCAGGACAGCGTCGTCCCACAGCTCCGGCGGGCCGGTGAGCAGCAGGTGGAAGCCCGGTCTGCAGATCGCCTCGTGCAAGCGGGTGGATCGTCCGTCGGCGAGAACTTCGGCGTCGGGAAGCCGATCCCCGGCACGAGGGTCGCGCACAGGCCGCCGACGGTCTCCGGGCTCGATGGCAAGGCTGGAGCGGTACTTGATGCCCAACTGCGAGACGGTACGGAAGCCGAGGGCCCGCCCGACACGGAAGTTGAGCACCAGGGGCAGCACACGAGGGACAAGGTGGCTGCGCGCCAGGCGAACGAGGGGCTCATCGGATGTTGCCGCCTTGAAAGCACGGTCGGTGAAGCGCAGGACGAACTCCCCTACGGGCCGGCGCTCGGCGTCGTAGGAGTCGAGAAGGCTTTCGGGGACCGTCCCCCGGCAGTGGAGGGCCAGCTTCCAGCCCAGGTTGATGGCGTCCTGGATGCCGGTGTTCATGCCTTGCCCGCCTGCGGGGCTGTGGATGTGGGCGGCATCGCCGGCCAGGAACACCCGTCCCGAGCGGTAGGTCGCCGCGTGTCGATGATGGAGCCGAAACGCTGTCGCCCACACCGGCGCGTGCAGCCGCAGTGCCCCTCCGGATGCCTTGTCGGCCAGGGTCTGCAGCTCGTCAAGGCTCACCCGTGCCGTTGCGGCGCTCGGGGCCCCGGCTGACCGATGGCTGCGTTCGTGTTCTGGGCGCATCGTGATGATCCGCCAGGCCGCGGGGTGGCCCAGCGGAAAGAAGAAGAACGGGCCGTCCTCGGAGATGAATGCGTTGACGGTGCCGGGTTCCAAGCCGTCGACCTCGAGGTCGGCCAGCAGGAACGTCTGCGGGTAACCCCCGCCCAGAAATGGGATCGCGGCGAGGTCGCGTACGGTGCTGTGCGCTCCGTCGCAGCCCACCACGAACCTGGCCGGCACGTGGCGCACCGTGTCGTCGTCGAGGGTACGCAGGGTGGCGATGCAGCCGGTGGCGGATGTGGCAAGGTCCTCCAGGCGGACGCCCCGGTCAACCCGGACCCCCCTGGCGGCAAGGTGGTCTCCGAGAACGGCCTCCGTCTCGGCCTGCGACAAGAACAACAGGAAGGGGAACTCCGTGTCGTCCAGGCCAATGTCGAAAAGCTTCGCACGGGCCACCCGGGACCCAGCGTGAATGCGTAGCTGAACCGCCGGATTCCCGCGCCTGACCAGCTCGTCGACTATGCGAAACGGGCGCAGCACCTCCAGCGTCCTCGGCTGGACCGCGAGCGCCCGGGATTCGCCGACCCTGTCGAGGCTCTGATCGACCACCAGGACCGCGCAGCCGTGCGCGTGCAGCTGAGCGGCCAGCGCCAAACCGGTGGGACCAGCCCCCACCACCAGCACGTCCCACGGTCGCGCCGCTGTCCCTGTTGCCATGGCGAGCCGATTCCTCCAGGGTCAGATCAGCCCACGATACGTGTTGCGTACGCCAGGGTTCGCCACCGTCAAACGCTAGCGGAACAGCACGTAGTCCTGGGGATGCGCGTCCTCCAGCGTGAAGCGGCTGGGGTCTGGGTGTCGACCACAGCAGAGGCGTACCAATGTCGCCGTGTCCGTGGAGAGCTCCGCACGCGGACCTGGGTCGCCGCGGGAGCCCAGCGCGAGCTCTCGGTCGTCACATCGCACGCGCGTCGGTGGCACATGCCGATGGGGTTGCCGGCTCCGTTCGATCAGCAGCACCAGGGCGTCCTCCACCCCCGCGCTCTCGTACGCCAGCGGCTCCTCGAGAGCCTCACGGATGTCGCCGCCGTGTACCCATTCGCCCAACGCCATGCCATCCAGCGGCCCACCGGCGGCGGTGATGGCCGCAGCAGCCGCCTGGTAGCCCTGCCTGAGCTCCTCGATCAGCGCAGGGAGCGGCCAGCCGCGCCGCTTAGCCACGTCAACCTCGTTCAGCTCGGCGGTGAATGCGTGAACCGTGCCCCGTGCCACCATGGACAGGGCTGCCCCGCAGTGGGCCATGACGTCGCGAACAGACCAGCCAGGCAAAATCGTAGGCCGGTCAAAGGACTCCGGTGGTGTTCGCTCCAGGATCGGAAGCAGGGCAGCCTGTTCGGTGAGGAGCAGCCGAGCGGGGCGATCCGGATCTCTTCCAGTTGCGGTCATAGGGCAATTCTGGCGTTCCCCGTTGCCTCCGGCGTTCGCGGGTGTACCCCGCCGTGGATCAGCCGCTCGCGCGGCCGCGCTGGCTCAGGCGGGCCGGGCAGCCCGAGCTGGCGCTTGACCTCTGCGACGACATCCTTGTGCACGGCGCGCTGCTGACGATCGCCATCGTGGCGGGCCGCGCCGTCAACGTGTTGTGAGGCCAGGGCGCATCAGCCGCCGTGGGTGGAAGCGCTGCGGTACCTGGTGTAGGTGTAGGGGTTGTCGAGGACCTTGGTCTCGGGGATCTCGGGGTGCATGCCTTGTTCCCACCCCTCGGGCCCGAGTTGGGCTCGAAGGTAGTCGACGGTGGATTCGGCGGCCTGGCGTGCCCTTGCCAGGTCGACGTCGACAAGGTGATGGTCGCGCTTCACCACCCGGCCGTTGACGACGACGGTATGGACGTCGCCGCGCTGGGCCTGGAAAGCGACATGGCCGTACGGGTTCAGCACCGGGAACATCACCGGCGAGCTGTCGTTCTTGATCAGGACGATGTCCGCCTTCTTGCCGACCTCGAGGCTTCCGACGGTGCTGTCCAGACTGAGTGCCTTGGCGCCCCCGCGGGTGGCCCACTCGACAACGTGCTCGGCCCGCAGGTGGCAGTTGGTGACGGTCTCACTCTGGGCGTGCGCCTCGAGGTGCTCGCGGCACCGGTCCGCGCCCAAGGTGGAGCGCATCGCGGAGAACAGGTCGCCGCTCCACCACACGCTGGTGTCCATCGACAACGAGACCGGGATGTCGTGCGAGCGCAGGATCCAGGTGGGCGGGTAGCCCTGCCCCGCACTCTGCTCGCTCTCGGTGGACACCGAGACCGAGCCGCCCGTGGCCGCGATGCGGTGGTAAGAGTCGGTGCTCAGCGTGGCCGCGTGCACGTAGATCGTCTCGGACGTCGCGAAGCCGTTGTCGTGCATGAGGCGGATGCCGTCGTCGCCCGTCGCCCCCCACACGCCGGCGTGTGTCGTGACCGGGGCGCCGAGCTCGCGGGCGACCTCGAACGCCGCCCGCTCGGGGAACTCCGGGTCCCCGGTGACGTCGAACGCCATCTGGAAGCCGAGCATGTCGTCACCCTGGGGGATGCGCCGCTCGACGAAGTCCCTGAACTCGGGCCTGGTGGACCACTCCCACGGCCCGGCCTGGATGTTGCCGTAGGCCAGCACGAACCGGCCGGGCACCGACTTCAGCGCGTCGACGGCGGCGTCGGCGTGCTCGACGGTCTGCAGCCCATGGGACCAGTCGACGGTCGTGGTGACGCCCGCGTCGATCGCCTCGATCGCGGCCAGCAGGTTCCCGGCGTGGATGTCCTCGGGCCGAAAGATCTTGCCGTGCTCGAGGTAGTACCAGACGAAGTACTGCGTCAGCGTCCAGTCCGCACCGTAGCCGCGCATCGCGGTCTGCCACATGTGCCGGTGGGTGTCGATCAGGCCCGGCAGCACGATGCCGCCGCTGGCGTCGATCTCGACCGTGCCCTCGGGGACGTCGAGCGACTGGCCGATGGCCTCGATCCGCTCACCGGCCACCAGGACATCGGCGTCGTGCAGCACGGTCTTGCGGTCGTCCATGGTCAGGACGGTTCCCGCGCGGAACACGACCGGCCGGCCAGGCTCGGCCTGCCTCCGACCGGCTCCCAGGCTGTTGGTTGCACTCATGCGATCCTCCAGACGTCGCGCCCAGCCGCGCGGCTCAGGCTGGCGCGCCCCCACGGACAGCCGTCCGGGTAGCGGGCAGCCGAAGCATGGCGTCACCCTGCGGCGCTCCCCTGCCAGTGTCAAGGGGTCCGAGGGACCGGTTCCCGACCCGGAGGCGATACTGGATGTCCGTTGGGCGGACGAGCTTTCTTTCACCGGTTACATTCGGTGCCGTACCGCCCGTGGCAGGGAGAGGCACATGGCACAGCGCGACAGCGGCCCGGACTTCATCGAGGCACTGGCCCGCGGTCTTGACGTCATCAAGGTGTTCCAGCCGCACCGGCCGGTGATGAGCCTGACCGAGGTGGCCACAGCGGCCGGGTTGGCCCGGCCGACCGCGCGACGCATCCTGCTCACCCTCCAGGAGCTCGGGTACGTGCGCGCGGACCGGCGCGGCTTCGCGCTGACGCCGCGGGTGCTCGAGCTTGGCATGTCCTACGTGCAGTCCATGGGGCTGTGGGACGTGGCCCGACCGCACATGGAACGCCTCGTCTCCCGCACCCACGAGTCGACCTCGGTCGCGCAGCTGGACGGGTCGGACATCGTGTACGTCGCGCGCGTCGCCGTGCCGAAGATCATCACACTGGCCGTGAACATCGGGACGCGGTTCCCCGCGCTGCAGACGTCGCTGGGCAAGGTGCTGCTCGCGGACCTGACGCCGGACGAGGTCGAGCGTGTGCTTGCCCAGCCCAGCCGGTCCGGGATCACTCCGTATTGGCAACCGGAACCCGCCGAGCGGGACGCCGTGCTGCGTGACGTCCGCGCTCAGGGATGGGCGCTGACCGACGAGCAGCTCGCCCCCGGCATCCGGTCGGTGGCCGCACCGTTGCGTGACGGGTCCGGTCGCGTCATCGCGGCGATGAACGTCACCGTGCACGCGGCAGAAACCTCGGTCGAGAAGCTCACCGAGGACTACCTACCGCTGCTGCTCCCGGCGGCCGGTGCCGTGAGCGCCGATTTCACGCTGTACGAATCGGTGCCGCGGTCGATCGCCGAGGCCGCCTCGTAGGCCGGCCTGACCGGCTTGACAGGGCAAAGGAACAACTCCAGAATTCCTAAAACGGACAGATGTCCGTCTAGCGGACGGAGGGCTGGGCGAGCGTATGAACTCTGGCCACAGGGCGGAGCCGGCCGCGGCCTTCCCGGCGACCAGCCAAGGCCCGCTCGCCGGCCTGCTCGTGGCCGACTTCTCTCGCGTGCTCGCCGGGCCGTACGCCTCGATGCTGATGGCCGACATGGGCGCTGAAGTGATCAAGGTGGAGGGCCCCGCGGGTGATGACACCCGCGCCTGGATGCCACCGGCGCGCGACGGGGTCTCGACCTACTACCTCGGGGTCAACCGCAACAAGCGGTCGATCGCGCTGGATCTCAACGACCCGGACGACGTGGCCGCCGCCCGTGAGCTGGCGGACCGCGCCGACGTCATGCTGGAGAACTTCAAGCCCGGCGGGCTCGCTCGTTTCGGTCTCGACTACGCCAGCGTCGCCGAGCGCAACCCCGCCGTCGTGTACGCCTCGATAAGCGGCTTCGGATCCGGCGCAGGGGCGTCGCTGCCCGGCTACGACCTGATCGTGCAGGCGATCGCCGGGCTCATGAGCCTCACCGGGGACCCGGACGGATCGCCGTACCGGGCGGGCATCTCGGTGTTCGACATCATCGCGGGCCTGCATGCGGCCATGGGAGTGCTCGCCGCGCTGCACCACAGGTCCGAAACCGGTGAGGGCCAGCACATCGAGGTCAGTCTGCTCTCCTCGGCGCTCTCGGGGCTGGTCAACCACTCGAGCGCGGTGGTCGCGGGCGGTGCGACCCCGTTCCGGATGGGCAACTCCCATCCGAGCGTGTTCCCCTACGACGCGCTGCCCGCCGCCGACGGCGAGCTCATCATCGCGGCCGGGAACGACGGCCAGTTCCGCAAGCTGTGCGAAATCCTCGATGTTCCCGAACTGGTGGACGACGCCCGGTTCCGGCACAATCGGGACCGCACCGCCAACCGTGAGCAGCTGCGGCCCCTGCTGGTGGAACGTCTCATGACCCGCCCCGCGATGGACTGGTTCCGCACCCTGATCGCCGCCGGCGTCCCTTGCGGACCCATCAACACGGTCAATGCCGGGGTCGCGTTCGCCGCTGAGCTCGGTCTCGACCCGGTGGTCAACGTCGGCGATGGTGACGATGCCGTCCCCGCGGTGCGCAGCCCCGTCACCTTCTCCCGCACCCCGGCCCGCTATGACCTGCCGCCTCCCGCACTCGACGAGCACGGCGGCGAGATCCGCAACTGGCTGACGCAGCCACGTCCCACCCCGGCGACCGGTCCCGCGATTGGTAAGGCAACACGTGACGAGCAGCAATAGCCCCACACCCAGCTATCCGACATCGCTCGGAACATCGGATGCGGACCGCATCCGCCTCCTCGGCCAGGATCTCGCCGAGGATCTCATGGGGAAGGTCGGGTTCGGTGAGCTCGCGTTCTGGCTGGTGGCCCAGCGGCGGCCCACGCCGGGAGAGGTGCGGGTGTTCGAGGCCGTGCTCGTCGCTCTCGCCGACCATGGCTTCACCCCTACCGCCATCGCCGTGCGCGTCACCTATCTCAGCGCCCCGGATTCGCTGCAGGGCGCGCTCGCCGCGGGCCTGCTCGGCGGGGGTTCACGATTCCTCGGGGTGACCGAGGACGCCGGCAAGTTCCTCGCCGGTGTGCTCGCCGCGCACGAGGGCCCGGTTCCGACCGACGACGCCGGCTGGGACGAGCTGGCCCTGCAGGCCGTGACGGAGGCCCGTGCGGCGAACAGGTACGTGCCCGGCCTCGGGCACCCGGTGCACAAGGTGCTCGACCCCCGCACACCCGTGCTCCTGCGCATCGCCGACGAGGAGGGCCTCCGCGGCAGCCACCTGCGGCTCTACGAGGCGATCGGGCGGGTGCACCCGCGGGTTCTCGGCCGCACGTTGCCTCTCAACGGCGCCGGCGTGTGCGGCGCCGCGCTGGCCGACCTCGGGCTGCCCGTGGAGTTGCTGCGCGGCTTCGCGCTCCTCGCGCGCGCGGCCGGCCTGCTCGGGCAGCTCGCCGAGGAACTCCGCAGCCCGGCCGCAATGGAGATGTACCTGAACATCGACCGCAACGCGACGTACCTTCCGGACAGCGAGTAGGGAGAGCCAGATGGCCGAGCTGGCAGCGGTGATCGCGTCCACCCACCACCCCTTCTACTACAAGGCGAGCACCGCCCCTCCCGGGGATGCACCGCCTTTCGCCGCCGAGTGGGTGCGCAAGGTCGAGGCGTTCCGCGAGACCCTCACGCGCGCGAACCCCGACGTGCTGGTCATGGTCGGCTCCGACCACTTCCACCAGCTGTGGCTGGACAACATGCCGCAGTTTCTCGTCGGGCACGCCGAGCGTTATGACGCCAACTGGTACAACGAGGAACGCGAGTTCGGCCTGCCCCGCATGCACATGCCGGGCAACCGGGACCTGTCAGGGCACATCCTGCGGGGCGGCCTAGACGCCGGCTTCGACCTCGCGTTCAGCAACGAGCTGCGCATCGACCACAGCGTGACCTGCCCCATCATCACGCTGCGCCCGCAGAACGACCTGCCGATCGTGCCGATCTACACCAACATCTTCGCCCCGCCGCTGCCGCGACCCGAGCGTTTCGTGCAGCTCGGGCAGATGGTCCGCGAGCTGGTCGAGTCGTGGCCGAGCGACCAGCGCGTCGCGATCATCGGCACCGGACACCTCTCGCTCGAGCTGGGCGGGCCGCGCCAGTTCGGGCCACACGGGCCCGACCCGGAGTTCGACGCCAGGGCCGTGCGGTGGATCGCCGACGGGGACGTGG